>JAEZFA010000282.1 GCA_023417665.1 Pseudomonadota bacterium
GATGATGGGCTTTCGTTTCACCATGGGGTCCGAGGAGACGCCGCCGGCCGCGCAGCGCCAGACACCCCAGAAACAACAGACGCCAACGCCGCCGCAGCAACAGCAGACCCGCCGCGATACGCAAGGCGAGCGGCTGCCACAGCAACAACAACAGCAGCAACAGCCGCAGCGGCAGCAGCAGGCGCCCTCACGCGACGCCGAAGCGCTGCTCAACCGCGCGAACCAGTCGCAGCGCGCGGGGGACAATCGCCGCGCGATCGAGGAATATTCCGACGCCATCCGTCTCGATCCGTCGCTGGTCAATGCCTATACCGGCCGGGGTCTTTCCTATTACCGCCTCGGCGATGGCGATCGCGCGTTCGACGACTATTCAGCCGCGATCAAGCTCGAACCGAATACGCGCCGTGCCGCCGTGCCGTATCTCAACCGCGCGATTGTCTGGCGCGAGCGCGGCAATGGCGAGCGGGCATTCGAGGACATCGAAAATTCGCTGCGGCTCGATCCGAAATTCTCGCTGGCCTACAATACGCGCGGCAATCTGCACTACGACCGGCGCGACTATGATCGCGCGCTTGCCGACTACAATCAGGCGATTGCGCTCGATCCGACCTACGCCTCGGCCTATTCCAACCGCGCCAATGTGCATGCGCTGCGGCGCGATCCGAAGCGGGCGCTCGACGACTATTCGACGGCGCTGCGGCTGGAGCCGCGCAACGTCAATGCTCTGGTGGGACGCGGCAATGCCTATTTCGACCTGAACGACAGCGAGCGCGCGATCAGGGACTATAACGAGGCGCTGAAGCTCGACCGCCGGCACGCGCTGGCATACTACAACCGCGGGCGTGTCAGCCTTGCGCGCAAGGACTATGTCAGTGCGCTTGCGGATTACAGCGATGCGATCCGTCTCAGCCCGCGCCGCGCGACGGCGCATCAGGGCCGTGGTTTCGCCAATGAGGCGCTCGGGCGCCGCGAAGAAGCTATCAAGGATTTCCGTGAGGCGTTGCGCCTCGATCCCAATCTGCCGCAAAGCCGCGATGCACTGCGGCGGCTCGGAGTGAACCTTTGAACGAACCGCAATTCCCCTTCGCGCTGCCGATCGGCACGCAGATTTCCGGCTACGAGATCGTGCGCGTGCTCGGTGTCGGCGGTTTCGGCATCACCTATGAAGGCTTCAACCCGGTTACGCGACGGCGTGCTGCGATCAAGGAATTTTTCCCGCGCGGCATCGCCTCCCGGGAAAACGCGACGCAGGTCGTGTTCTCGCGTCATGACAGCGATGTCGTAACCTGGGCGCTCGAGCGTTTTCGCCGCTCGACGACGGAGCTTTGCGATTTCCGTCACCCCAACATCGTGGAAGTGCTGAACTACGTTCCGGCCAACGAGACCGGCTACATGTTCATGGAGCAGGTCGAAGGCGAGACGCTGGAAACCTGGCTGCGCAAGAAAAACGGTCCGCCGACCATGGAGGAGATGCGCACGATCCTCGATCCGGTCTGCGAAGCGCTCGAATATGTGCACTCCAAGAAATTCATCCATCGCGACATCGCGCCCGACAACATCATGATCCGCAAGGACGGAACGCCGATGTTGATCGACTTCGGCGCGATCAAGATCATTGCGCAGACGGCACAGACGCGCGCGGCTTCCGGAAGAAGCTATGGCGTCGCGAAACAGCATTACTCGCCGCCCGAGCAGATGGACGAGGATGCCGAGCTCGATCCGCGGGCGGACGTTTATGCGCTCGGCGCGGTCCTCTATCGCGCGGTTACCGGCCAGCCGCCGGTCGATTCCGACAAGCGCAAGAACGATCTCATTCTGAAGGGTGCGGACTCCTACCAGTCGGTGGCGCAGGCTTCGCGCATTCCGCTTTCGCCGGCCGTGATCAACGTGATCGATCGTGCGCTGGCATTGAAGCCGGCCGACCGGCCTTCCAGCATTGCCGAATTCCGCTCCGCCATGCGCGACGAGAGCCTTGCGACCGCGGTGATTGCGCCGGCGGAGACTGCGATTCTCGAGCCGATGCCGACGCCCGGCTTCTCCGGTCCCGGCGCAAGGCCCGGCATGCCGGACGAGCCGCCGTCCGCGCCGAACAATGCCTCGACGAATTATCTGCATCAGGCGCCGGCGGCGGCTTCGGCTTCGGCTTCGGCCGAATCGCCGATTCATCAGGTTCCGCCGGTTTCGATGCCGGACGAGCCGGTGCGCCCGGCGCGCTCCTGGATCGGGGTCGCGGCGATCGCTTCGGTCGCCCTCATCGTGATCGGGATCGGCGTCGCGTCGCTCAACGGCGGACTGCTGCAGCGAACCACAACGACGACCACCAACAACAATAACCAGAATACGCAGCAGCTCCCGAACGACCCGCATCAGCTCGTCGCGCTCGCGGACCGGCTGGGGCGCGAGGCCAAGCATCAGGAAGCCATCGACGCCTATACCAAGGCGCTGTCGCTTGCGGGTATCGACAACAACCTTCGCGCGATCATCCTGCAGGGGCGCGCGGCGCGCTACGGCATCCTCAGCAAATATACCGAGCAGATCGCGGACCTCGGCGAAGTGCTGCGGCTCAGCCCTACCGCCACGAACTACAGCGCGCGCGGGCGGGCCTACTGGTTCGCGAACGAATATGATCGCGCGATCGCAGACCAGACACGCGCGATCCAGCTCGACCCGAAGAATGCGAGCTACATCTTCGAGCGCGGCCGCACGAATATGTGGAAGAAGGACTATATCGCCGCGATTGCCGATTTCTCGGATGCGATCCGGCTGAGCCCCAACTCCGGCTTCTATTACGGCCAGCGTGCCAGTGCGCATGCCGCGCGCAACGATTTCGGCCGCGCGATCAGCGATTACAGCGAGGCGATCCGGCTCGCTCCGAACATGTGGGATCTCTATCGGGAGCGTGCCGGCGTTTACGTCAAGCGCGCGGGAGCAACGCCGGCGTCGCGGGTGGCGGACCTGAACGCGGCGCGGTCGGACATGGACCGGATCATCAGCGACAGCGGCCGCGTCACGGCAGCCGATTACGAAACGCGCGGGATGATTTTCGAGAACCTCGGCAACCGTTCCGAGGCGATCGCGGACTATCGCGCGGCGCTCTCGCGCGACTCCAATCGCTCCGTCAGCCGGCAGGCGCTGGAGCGTCTCGGCGGCTAGCCCGCCGAAAGGCCACAGCAATAAAGCAGCGCCGAGAGGTCCGCATGATCGATCCGGGCCTGCGCGGCGGCTGCGACTGCGGGCTTCGCATGGATCGCGACGCCGAGGCCGGTCGCGGTGATCATGTCGAGGTCGTTCGCGCCGTCGCCGATGGCGATGGTTTCTTCGGCGCGGATGCCGAGTTTTTCCGTCAGTTCACGGAGCGTGGATAGTTTCGCGGCGCGGCCGAGAATCGGCTCGCGCACCATGCCGGTAAGTTTGCCGTCTTCGACCAGAAGTTCGTTGGCGCGGTTCTCGTCGAAGCCGAGCTTTCGCGCGATCACGTTCGTGAACAGCGTGAAGCCGCCAGAGACAAGGCAGGTGTAAACGCCATTCGCCTTCAGCGTGCGGATCAGTTCTTCGCCGCCTGCGGCAAGGGTGATTTTCTTCTCGATGGTCTCGTCGATCACCGAAAGCGGAAGTCCTTTCAGGAGCGCCACGCGCTCGCGCAGCGCAGGCTCGAAGGGAAGTTCGCCGCGCATCGCGCGCTCGGTGATCGCGGCGACGTGTGCCTTCAGCCCGGCATAGTCGGCAAGCTCGTCGATGCATTCCTGGTCGATCATGGTCGAATCCATGTCGGCCACGAACAGCTTCTTCCGGCGAAATGCGGTTTCCTGCACGACGACGTCGATCGGCGATGGTGCGAGGGCGGCACGCACGAGGTCGCCGAGTTCGCGCGCTTCCGCGTCCGGGCCGGGCGCAAAGAAAATGTCGGCGGCAACTCCCGGCTTCAGCACCGTTTCGGAAATCGCATTGGGAAGCAGCGAGCGCGCTTTTGCGATTGCCGCGGTATCGACCGCGGGGCGAACGGGATTGCTAACGAGGGTCGCGACGTGAGACATGAGCGCCATGAGTTCGAAAATCGCGGTGCTTATTGCAGGGCCGACGGCGAGCGGCAAGTCCGCTCTGGCGCTGGAAGTTGCTGCGCAAACCGACGGCATCGTCATCAATGCCGACTCGATGCAGGTCTATCG
>JAEZFA010000327.1 GCA_023417665.1 Pseudomonadota bacterium
GCGCCAGCCAGAGGGCGACCGCCGCGAAGTCGCCGGCAACGTCGGCAGTGCCTTGCGCGACGGCATTGCCGCCGAATGCGCGGATAAAGTCCGGCACGATCGCGAGGTACTTCGCGGGATCGGGAAAGCTCCAGCGCATCATCGGATCGGTCGCGAAAGCGAGTGCCACGGCGGCATAGGCCTTCACATCGTCGTTTTCAGCGACGGTCGCGATTTGTGCTTGGTCTTTCGTTGCGATGTTCATGATGCTCACGCTGCCTGCGCATCCGGAGCAGGCGAAGGAAACGGATCGCGCCAGGCCGGCAGTTCGTTCAGGCGGTCATGCCAGCGCGCGATGTGCGGAAACTCATCGAGCGGAATTTTTGCCTTCTTCGCGTAAGGCAGCGTGATCGCGGCCGAGAAATCCGCGATCGTGAGCTGATCGCCGAGCAGATATTTCCGGCCGGCGAGATGATCGTTCAGCACCGTCGCGAAGGGACGAAGCTGCTTGCTCGCCTCTTCCGCGGCAGCCGGATCGGGCGGCCCGAAGTTTCCGCCGGCCCAGGGCTTGATGATGTATTCGAAATAATGCTGGCTGGCGTGGCGGGTGAAATGCTGTGTCGCCCAGGAGAGCCAGCGCATCACTTCGATCTGTTTGTCGCCGTCCGGCATCAGGTCGGAGCCCGCAAAGCGCGCGAGATAAGCCATGATCGCATCGGCTTCCCAGATCGAAAGATCGTCGCTGACTTCGAGCGTCGGTACTTTTCCGTTCGGATTGATCGCGAGATAAGCGGGCTCCTTGTGCTCGCCCTTGAGCATGTCGATGCGGACGAACTCGACCGGCGAATTGAGATATTTCGCGACGGCGCAGGCTTTGCGCGGGTTCAGCGTTTTGGCGTAATGGAGTTTCATCGTCTGCGTCCTCATTCGAACTCGGCTGCAAGTTTCTCGAGTGTTCCGGTCCAGCCGCGGGTATGGCCGTCGGCCGCCGCCTGATCGAAGAACTGTTCATGCAGAAGCGTGAGCATCGAACCGTCGCCATCGGGACGGATCGAGACGGTCACGAGCGACTCGCGCTCCGGCGTCGAATGCCATGCCCAGGAAAACTGCAGGCGCTCGTGCGGAAACACTTCCTTGTAGGTGCCGCCGACCTTGTGAAATTCGCCGTCGTCGGTGGCAAAACTCACCCAGAACTTGCCGCCGACGCGCACGTCCAGCTCCGCCTTCACCGTGTCGAGAAGCGTCTGCTGCGGACCGAACCAGCGCACTATTTTTTTCGGGTCGGTCCAGGCTGCGAAGACCTGCTCGGGCTTTCCGTTGATGTGGCGCTTGAGGGTGACGCTTGGCTTGGCGAGCATGTTTCTTCCTCAATGAACTTGGCAAGACGATCGAGTTGCTGGGTCCAGAACTGCTGGTAGCGGTGGAGCCAGTTCATGGCGTCCTCCATCGGGCCGGCGGTAAGCTGCACCGCCACAGTGCGCCCGGTCTTGGTGCGCGAAATCAGACCCGCGTCGGAGAGCACGTCGAGGTGCTTCATCACGGCGGGCAACGACATCGAAAACGGCTGCGCGAGTTCGCTGACCGAAACCGTGTCGCGTTCGGTAAGCCGCGCGAGCAAGGCGCGTCGCGTCGGATCGGAGAGGGCGGCGAAGGTGCGGTCCAGGTTCGGTGTCGTCATGATCAGTCCTCGACCGGCACGATGAGTTGAATGTCGCCGCGCGCGGTCCGCGGGTCGAAATTCCGGCCGTAGCGTTCGATCAGATCGAAAGGACGCGCTTCGGCGAGACGACGGCCCATGCGGTGCAGACCATCGCGCAACAGGATTGATGTCGTTTGCGAAATATCGCCGGCCGGACCGCCGTGATCGATTACCGCGCAGGTAATGGCCGGGAGGCGCAGTTCCGAAAGACCGGCGGGAAGCGGTTCCTGCGCGCCGATTTCGATGCCGCTGAAATATTCGTCCTCGCCGCTCTGCCCGAAAAGCCCGGTATGGATCCCGTACATGACCGGCCCGGCTGCGAGCAGCTTGCCGCCGGGGCCATGCGCCAGATCCTGCCACTGCCGGGCGAGGCCCTGCATGGCTTCCGCCGTTGCCGGGTAACTGCGCGCGAGACCGGCGAGACGCATTGCCGGAATCGGTTCGATCCGATGGTCGCTGGCAGTTTGGGAGGCTTGTTTCATGGTGCGGTTGGCTCGGGCTTAATACTTAACTGTTTGGTTAAGTAATGCTCAGGGAGCAGCAAGTCAAGCGAGGATTTGTCGGGAAACCGCCGGAGCGGCATTAAGTGCCGGAAATACGGGCAAAAGAGGTTTGACAGGCCCGGAACGGGACCCTAGAAACCCCGCCGAACCAAGGATTCCGACGATGAAAGTCCGTAACTCGCTGCGCTCGCTGCGCGCCCGCCACCGGGATAACCGTCTCGTGCGCCGCAAGGGCCGCGTCTACATCATCAACAAGACGCAGAAGCGCTTCAAAGCCCGCCAGGGCTGATTCAGCCGCCTGACCGTTTTGTCCGGCGCGTGCGCAAGCATGCGCCGGATTTCATTTTTCGTGTCTTTTCGTGGCTGCGGCTTTTTCGGTCTTGCAGGCCGGGCGCATGGGCCTAGACTCGGCGCCATGAAGCTCAGTCGAGTCTTCTTGCTGCTTTTTGCGCTGCCGCTCGCGGCTCCCGCCGTGCCATCGGCGCATGCGCAGCAGCGCCCCCCCGGCATCGATCAGAAAGCGCCGCCCGCGAAGACCAACCGCGTGCAGAAGCGAAAGCCGGTGCCCGATCGTGCCGCGCAGCTCGACGGCCTGTTCGCCGCGCTGAAAGTCGCGCCGACCGGGCCCATCGCCAAGCAAATCGAGAAGCGGATCGAGGCGACGCTGGCGCTGTCGGAAAGCGATACGCTGAATCTTTTGATGGTGCGGGCACAGGCCGTGATGTCGGCCAAGGAATACAAGACGGCGTTGCAGTTGCTCGATTCCATCATCGAGATCAATCCGCGCCATACCGAAGCCTGGGCGCGGCGGGCGACGCTGCATTTCGTGCGGAAGGATTTCTACCGCTCGCTTGCGGACCTGCGCGTGGTGCTGGCGCAGGAGCCGCGCCACTATCAGGCGCTTGCCGGGCTCGGCATCATTCTCGAGGAAATCGGCGAGGACAAACGCGCGCTGGAAGTGCTGCGCCGCGCGCTCGAGGTCAATCCGCACCTCGACAACGTGCCCGACATGGTGCGGCGCCTGAAGCTGAAAGTGGAAGGCCGGGAAATTTAATCCGCGCCATTCGCGCGAAATCAGCGAGCTGGCTTATTCCACCGCGCCGTCGTCGGAGATGTAGGCGATGCGCACCATATTGGTCGCGCCGGGCGTGCCGAGCGGAACGCCGGCCACCAGAATCACACGCTGGCCGACCTTCACGATTCCCTCGCGATAGGCGATGGCGCAGGCACGCCGGATCGTGACGTCGATGTCCTGCTCGTCCTTCATCAGCACGCAATGCGCGTCCCACAACAGTGCAAGCCGCCGCACGGTTTCGATCTTGGGCGAGAGCGCGATGATCGGCGGTTTCGGCCGCTCGCGGGCGACGCGCATAGCGGTCGCGCCCGAACTCGTGAGGCAAAGGATCGCGCCGAGATCGAGCGTCTCCGCGATCTGCCGCGCGGCAGCCGAAATCGCGTCGGCGCCGGTCGCTTCCGGCGCGAAGCGCTGGGCGGCCAGGCCCTCGAAATATTCGGACTCGCGCTCCACTTCTTCGGCGATCTTGTTCATGGTCTCGACCGCCAGCACCGGATGGCTGCCTGCCGCGGATTCGGCGGAGAGCATTACCGCATCGGCGCCTTCGTAGACGGCATTCGCGACGTCGGAGACTTCGGCGCGGGTCGGCACCGGAAGCGTAATCATGGATTCGAGCATCTGGGTCGCGACCACGACCGGCTTTCCGGCCCGGCGCGCGGCGCGGATGATCTTGCGCTGGAGTGCGGGCACGCGCTCCTGCGGCATTTCCACGCCGAGATCGCCGCGGGCAACCATCAGCGCGTCGGACAGTTCGAGAATACCCTCGAGCACGCCGATCGCCTGCGGCTTTTCGATCTTGGACATGACTGCCGCGCGGCCGCGCACCAGCTTCTTCGCTTCGGCGACGTCGTCGGGGCGTTGAATGAAGGAAAGCGCGATCCAGTCGACGCCGGCTTCGAGGCAGGCTTCGAGATCGCCGCGGTCCTTCGGCGTCAGCGCGGAAAGGTTCAGGATGGTGTCGGGCAGGCTCACGCCCTTGCGGTCGGAAATACGGCCGCCGACATCGACGCGCATGACCGCGCGATTGTGCGAGGCTTCGGTGACCGTGAGCCGCAGCTTGCCGTCGTCGATCAGCAGGCGATCACCGACTTTCAGCGCTTCGAGAATTTCCGGATGCGGAAGATGCGCGCGCCGTTCGCCGCCGGGGGCGGGATCGGAATCGAGCACGAAGGTCGCGCCCGCAAGCAGTTGCGCGCCGCCGTTGCGGAATGCACCGAGCCGGAGTTTCGGTCCCTGCAGATCGCCGAGAATCCCGATCGGGCGGTCGTGACGTTCCTCGATCGCACGAATGGTGTTCACGAAAGCGCGCATAGCTTCATGCGGCGTGTGACTCATGTTGATGCGAAAGACGTCGGCGCCGGCGAGAAACAGCTTTTCGATGGTCGCGGGCTCCGAAGAAGCCGGGCCCAAAGTCGCAAGAATCTTGGTACGTCGCTGGCGTCTCATCACTTCTTCAAGGTAGGGCCGAACTGGAGATTTGGGCCGCGCAGGCCCTGCGGAGACTGGTTCTGCTCGGTCAGCTGCACGGTCCAGTTTTTCTGGTCGAGCGTATCGACTTCGAAGAATCCCGTTCGATTATAGCCGCGGGCGAGACAATCCGCGACGCCCTGAATGGTAAATTCCTTGTCGCGCGTGCACAGAAACGCCTTGCCGGACCATTCGCCGCCCTGATCATAGTCCTGCGCATAGAGATAATAGTAACGCGCGATCAGCGTGCCGCGCACGAGCGTCTCGCAAGTGCCCGGCGGAATGTTCCACCAGCCTTCGGTGGTCCAGTGATCGCCGTCCTTGTAACCGAGCGCGATGCCGATGCGGCTGTCGGTGCGATTGCAGATGCGGAAGTCGGCAAAGGCCGGGCCGGCCGCAAGCAGGATTGCAGCGGCAAGCGACAGGATCGGGATCACGCGAAGGCTACGCATCGAACGAGGAAACCTCGGTTTCTGCTGACGGCGGCATCGGTTCAGGGATGATGTTGTTTTGCCTGCTCGGGTTCGGCGATGTCAACGAGGATGGCGCGAAGATCATTCACATTCGTGAAGGTCGGCCCCGGGGTGAGAAGATCTCCGAGCGGCTCGAAGAAGGCACTGGAGTTATTCTCCCGGAGAAACCCGGCAGGATCGAGGCCGCGGGATCTGGCCCGCGCCAGGGTCGTTTCATCGGCATAGGCCCCGGCGGCGTCTTCCGCACTTCCACCGCCGCCATCGGTGCCGTCGGTGTCGCCGGCAAGCGCCACAATTCCGGCGGCGCCGTTCAGCGCAATCGCAAGTGCCAGTGCATATTCCTGGTTCGGGCCGCCGCGACCCTTGCCGGAAATGGTGACGGTCAATTCGCCGCCGGAAAGAATTGCCGCCTTGCGACCCTCGCGCTGCTGCTCGAGCGCAAGACGCGCATGTTCGGCCGCAACCTCGCGTGCTTCGCCTTCGAGATCGGCGCCGAGGAGAATCGGTTCATAGCCGGCGGCGCGGGCGACCTCGGCTGCGGCGTCGAGCGAGGCGGCGGGCTTTGCGACGATCGCAAGCGAGGTATTGGCGAAGGCGGCATCGCCGGGCTTGGGCGATTCGCTTGCGGGATCGTCGAGCGTCCGGGCGATCGAAGCGGGCGGCGAGATTTCATACTTTGCGAGAATCCCGCGAGCATCGGTAAGCGTCGTTGCATCGGGCACCGTCGGTCCCGAACCGATCACGGAAGGATCGTCGCCCGGCACGTCGGAGATCGCGAGCGTGATGACGCGCGCGGGTGCGAGTGCCGCGGCCAGCCTGCCGCCCTTGATGCGCGAAAGGTGTTTGCGGACGCAGTTCATCTCGACGATGTTCGCGCCGCTTTTTAGGAGCGCGCGGGTGAGTTCGCGCTTGTCGTCGAGCGAGATGCCGGTTGCCGGCGCGATCCAGTTCGCGGAGGCGCCGCCCGACATCAGAACCAGTGCGATGTCATCGGCGGTGGCATGGCGCGCAAGTTCAAGCGTGCGTTCGGTGGCGGCGATGCCCTGTGCATCCGGCACCGGATGACCCGCTTCGATCATTTCGATCTTCCGCAACCGACGGCCGTAGCCGTGACGGGCTACCGCAATTCCCGAAATGCGATCGAAGCCATGGCCATCGAGATAGAAGGCCTCCGCGGCTTCGGCCATGGCGCCGGCGGCCTTGCCGGCCGCGAAGATCAGGAGCCTTCCGGCCGCGGGCGGTGCCGGGAGATGCGGCGGCAGACACAGGCGCGGATGGGCGCGATCGACCGCCGCCTGAAAGATTTTCGTAAGCAGGTCGCGTTTCATAGGGCTGCTGCCGGTGCCTTTGCGCGCGGTCGCGCGATCCAGATGCCGAAGAGAATAAGTGCTCCGCCGAACAGCTGTAGCGGACCCAGTGCCTCGTGCAAGACAAGCCAGCCGAGTGCGGCCGCACCCACGGCTTCGAGAAATATCACGAGCGAGGAGAACGTTGCCGGCAGCTTGCCGAGCGCAACCGCGAGCAGGCCCTGTCCGAGAACCTGCGAAATCAGCGCGAGCGACAACAGCGTAAGCCAGCCTTCCATCGTCTGCGGCATGAACCGTGTTTCGAGCAGCATGGCAATGACGAACATGCAGCACGCGGTAATCGCTGCAGACAGGAAAGCAAGCGAGCCCGCGCCAATTTTCAATCGCGTCCGTGCATTGCTGATTGCGAGCATGTAGAGCCCGAAAAACAGCGAGGTGACGAGCGCGTAGCCGTCACCGACCAGCCGCTCCGGGGCGAAGCTGTAGCTCTGGCCGATCAGCGCTGCGCCGCCGAGCAGGCAGAGGGCAAGGCCGAGAAAATTTGCCTGCGAGAGCCGCTCGCGGAAAATCAGCCAGGCGCCGAAGGCGACCCACACCGGCGCCATGGTGGCGATGAAGGTCGCGTTCGCGACCGTGGTGGCGAGGATCGCGAGGTGCCAGAAAAAGAGGTCGCCCGCGAAAAACAGTCCCGACAGCACGACCGCTCGATCGGTCGAGAACAGGCGTCGCGCCGGTTTCGGTTCGCTCAGCGCCCAGACCGCAAGAAACGGCAGCGCGAGTGCGCAACGCCAGAACGCGCTTGCATAAGGCCCCACGTCGGCGAGCCGCACGAAGATCGGCGAAGCGCCCATGGCGAAAGCGCCGACCACGAGCGCGGCGAAGGCAAAGAAGGTTTCCCGGGCGGGGAGGGCAGCGGCGTTCACGGATTACTTCGCTTTGTTGCGCCGTTTCGTAAGCCAAGCGCCCCCGCAAGTCACGATTAACGCTGCGGCGTTGCTGCGCTGGTATTCGCTGCGCTGCAGCATTAATATCCAGGCATGCTCCAGCGTGTGAGCGATTCCCCGGCGGGCCAGGCGGAATCGTTCGAGATCATCGAGGGCCCTGCGACCTCGCGCTACATCCTCGTTTGCGATCACGCATCGAACTGGATTCCGCCGGAATACGGCAGTCTTGGCCTCGATCCGCTGCAGTTGAAGCGCCATATCGCCTACGACATCGGTGTCGCCGATCTTGCCCGCGAACTTTCCGCCGAACTGGCCGCGCCGGCGGTGCTTTCGCGCTTTTCGCGGCTCCTGATTGATCCCAATCGCGGCGACGAAGATCCGACGCTGGTGATGAAGCTGTCCGACGGCGCCGTGATCCCCGGCAATGCAAAAGTCGATGACGCGGAAGTCGCGCGCCGGATCGCGCGCTTCTCGGGGCCTTATCACGCGGCGGTGGATGCGATGATCGATCGCGCGCTTGCCGCCGGTGTGCAGCCGATCCTGTTTTCGATCCATTCCTTCACGCCGGTGTTTCACGACGGTCCGCGGCCCTGGCACTGCTCCGTGTTGTGGGAAGGCGACGGCAGGCTCGCTTTGCCGCTGCTTGCGGCACTCCGGGCGGAGCCCGACATCGTCACCGGCGAGAACGAACCCTATGCGGGGGCGCTGAAAGGCGACTCCATGACGCGTCACGGCCTCGACCGCGGTCTGCCGAATGCCATAGTCGAGGTCCGGCAGGACCTGATCGACGACGCCGACGGAATTTCCGCCTGGGCCCAACGGTTCTCCCGGATACTCACAGGGCTGGTGGTCGAATAAGACTCTCGCATGCCCGATGGGCTAGGATGCGCCATCCGAGTTCCGGAGTGCGCCTCGATGCGTGATATCGACGACAAAACCCGCGTGGAGCTGGAGGCGGCGGTCTTTCGCCGCCTTGTCGAGCATCTGCGCGCGCGTACCGACGTCCAGAACATCGATCTTATGAATCTCGCCGGTTTCTGCCGGAACTGCCTTTCCAACTGGATGAAAGACGCGGCCGACGCCAAGGGCGTCGCCATGACCAAGGACGAAAGCCGCGAGGCGGTCTATGGCATGAGCTACGACGAATGGAAGTCGCGCTACCAGAAGGAAGCGAGCACGGAGCAGAAAGCCGCTTTCGATAAATCCCACCGACACTAAAAAGCAGAGTCATGTCAGCAGTAGCCAAGAAGAAAGAATCCGCGTCCGCGGACGAAACCAGCTTCGCCAAATCGCAGCTTCGTGCGCTGGTCGAGCGCATCGAGCGTCTTGAAGAAGAAAAGAAGGCGCTCGCCGACGATATCCGCGAAGTCTACGGCGAAGCCAAAGCGAATGGCTTCGATACCAAGGCGCTGCGCGCGGTCGTGCGGATGCGCGGGCAGGAGCCGGCGGAGCGTCAGGAGTTCGAGGCGATCGTGGAATTGTATCGCGACGCGCTCGGAATCGGCGCGAAGTAAGCGCCTAGCGCGCGGCGGTGGCGCGGACCGGGCCCGGTTCAAAGCCCACCACGTTCACGACAAGGCGTTCGCGCTGGAACGTCGAGGCGGCGAGCTGCTTCGGCTGGAACTCGCCGAACGCGTTTTCGACCATGGCCGTGACGGGGGCGGCAAAGCCCGCGGCATTCACCGGATGCTTCATCGCCGGCGTGCGTTCGCTGGCGAAGCCCGCATGCAGCGTTTCGGCGCCTGCGGCGAAGGGCACGGCGGCGAGCGTTGCCTGTTGCTGGACGGCCGGCGGGAAACGGCGATCCGCCGCCGGGGCATAGGCC
>JAEZFA010000025.1 GCA_023417665.1 Pseudomonadota bacterium
CCTTTTTTTCTTACGCCGTCATCGGCAGCGGCCGGTAGGCGAGCGCGCGTCCGATGATGTAGGCCATGCCGCCCTGCCAGACCACGAACAGGACGGCGAGGCCGTGCACGAAGCCGCCGCTTTCGACGAAATAGAGCAGCGTCCCCGCAATCGTGCCGAACGCCACGGTTTTCAGCGGCGCGCGCTCCTCGCGGAAATCCTCGCTGGCAATGATGAGGGCGGCAGCGGTGAAGGTAGAGCCGAGAAAACCGGACATCAGCCCGATCACGACGAGCAGGTTTCGCACCTGCGGATCGTGCAGCGTGATTGCGACGTAATAGGCAATCCACCAGCCCGCCGCGACGCCGACGAACACGATGAGCATCGGGATCGGGTTATGGGATTCCCACGAATAGATGCCGAGGGCGAGGACCAGCCCGAAGAACAGGGCAGGCAGCATCGGCACGCCGAACAGTTCGGTGCCGGGGATGTTCACATAGGCGGACAGCAGCCCCGATATGACCCCGCAGACGGCCAGAATGATCCCGGCTTCCTTCTGCGTTTGATACTTCCGTGCCATTGCCGCGCTTCTCCCTGATTTGCCCGGTATTCTACCGCAACCGGCCCGCGACGGAAGCCAGCATTGCCCGCGCTTCACCGGAGCGTTAGACCGATTGGCATGAGCGGAAAAGACCGTCTTTTCATCGGGATTGCGCAGCTCAATCCCACACTGGGCGACATCGCGGGCAACGCCGCGAAGGTGCGCGATGCGCGTGCGCGGGCCGCGAAAGACGGCGCCGAGCTTGTGGTTTTTCCCGAGCTTTTCATCGCCGGCTACCCGCCGGAAGATCTCGTGCTGAAACCCGCCTTTCAGGCGGCCTGCCGTTCGGCAATCGAGGAGCTGGCGCGGGAAACCGCCGACGGCGGCCCGGCGATGCTGCTCGGGTCGCCGTGGGTCGAGGACCGTAAACTTTACAATGCGGTGTGCCTGCTCGACGGCGGCAGGATCGCCGCCGTGCGTTTCAAGGTGGATCTGCCGAATTACGGCGTATTCGACGAAAAGCGCGTGTTCGTTGCCGGGCCGTTGCCGGGCCCGATGGATTTCCGCGGCATCCGCATCGGCGCGCCGGTCTGCGAGGACATCTGGACCCCGGATGTCGTCGAGTGTCTGAGCGAAACCGGCGCGGAAATTCTGATCGTGCCGAACGGTTCGCCCTATGACCGCACCAAGCAGGACGTCCGCCTTTCGCATGCGGTCGCGCGCGTCACCGAAAGCGGCCTGCCGTTCCTCTATGTCAACCAGATCTGCGGGCAGGACGAACTGGTGTTCGACGGCGCTTCCTTTGCGCTGCACGCCGACCGTTCGCTCGCATTCCAGCTTCCCGAGTTCGAGGAATGTGTCGTCGTCACGCAATGGAAGCGCGAGGGCGGCACCTGGCGCTGCGAGCATGGTCCCGTCACGCCGGACATCGAGGGCGATGCCGCCGATTATTCGGCCTGCGTGCTGGGCCTGCGCGACTATGTGAACAAGAACGGTTTCAAGGGCGTGGTGCTCGGGCTTTCCGGCGGCATCGATTCTGCGCTCTGTGCCGCCATGGCGGTCGATGCGCTGGGCGCGGATCGCGTTCACTGCGTGATGCTGCCTTATCGCTACACCTCGGAAGACTCGCTGAAAGACGCGAAGGAATGTGCGGCGGCGCTCGGCGTGCGCTACGACATCGTGCCGATCGCCGATGCGGTGGAAGGGCTAGAGCGGACGCTTGCCGGCATGTTCACGGGGCTCGGCCGCGACATCACCGAAGAAAATCTGCAGTCGCGCGCGCGCGGCACCATTCTCATGTCGATCTCGAACAAGTTCGGCCCCATGGTGGTGACGACCGGCAACAAGTCGGAAATGTCGGTCGGCTATGCCACGCTCTATGGCGACATGAACGGCGGCTACAACCCGATCAAGGATCTCTACAAGACCGAAGTATTTCGCTTAAGCGCGCTTCGCAATCGCTGGAAGCCTGCCGACGCGAAGGGGCCCGATGGCATCGTGATCCCGCCGAACATCATCACCAAGCCGCCGACCGCTGAGCTTCGCGAGAACCAGAAAGATCAGGACTCGCTGCCGCCTTACGACATTCTCGACGGCATTCTGGAGCGGCTGGTGGAGCGCGAGGAACCCGTCTCGCAGATTGTCGACGCGGGCTTTGAGAAGGAAACCGTGCTCAAGGTCGCGCGCCTTCTCGATATTGCCGAGTACAAGCGCAGGCAGGCCGCGCCCGGCGTGAAGGTGACGCTGAAGAATTTCGGCCGCGACCGCCGCTATCCGATCACCAATCGCTTCCGCGACAACGGCGCCAAGCCCGCGGAGCCGGACGAGTCGCTATCGAAACACGCGGTCGCCGCGCGCACGGAAGTGATTGATTTTTGAGTAGTCCGTCATGGCCGGGCTTGTCCCGGCCATCCACGCCTTACCGAAATCGAAGTCTGTTAAGGCGTGGATGCCCGGCATGAAGCCGGGCATGACGATTTAGAGAGTTCACCGCACCAGCGCGGCACCATCGCAGCGCACGCCATTCACCCAGACATCGGCTTCGCCGATTCCGATCCCGAGCGTCTTGAGCACCTTGTTCAGGGCGCCGTCGATGGCCGGCGTCACCGGCGACAGGATCGAACGGATCAGCGAAGTCAGCACGCCGGTGGGCGTCAGCGAAAGCAGGCCGCCCGCGCTCACCGTCAGCGTCAGGTTGTTGACGAGGCTCGCGGTCAGCGATTGCGTAAAGTGCGCGGTTTTCACGTTCATCGCCGTGAGGCTCGCGATATCGGCGTAACGGAAAACCACGCTGGTATCGCTCATGTTCGTGATTTCGGCGTTCGCCCGGCCGCTCGCGGTAATGAGTCCCGCGACATTCGCGATCGTGGCATTGAGCATGTTGGGTGGGCTGCCGAGCGTTTTCCATCCCGAAAGTGTCGCGGGCTCGGCAATCCATGCATTCAGCACAGAGGGACGCACCCCGAGTGTCACGCGCAGATCGTTCGCCGGATCGCTGCCGCAGGAGATGTCGATGAGCTTCGCGCGGGCCGCGGCGATGTCGAGGTAAAGCGGCAGGCGCAGCGTCACGCCCGAAAGCAGCCCCGAGCCGCCGATCTGCGCCAGCAGCCGCACGCGGGTTTGCGCGGTGTAGACCTCGACGCCGCTGGTCCCGAAGCGGATCCAGGGCGAGGACTGCGGCCTTTCACCGATGGTAATGCCGAGTTGCGTGCTCACCACGCCGGGGACATTCAGGTTCGAGGTGATATCGACCTGGTTCTTCCCGTTCGCGACCTCTGCAACCGCCTGGATGATCGAAAGCGCGGTCGCTTTTGCCTGCAAGGCGGCTGCCGCCTCGCCGAAGCGCAGTGAATTGCTCTGGCCGAAGTCGAACAGCTTGTTCACGTAAAGCTCGACGTTGTTCGCGTTGGAGTAGTTCTTCAACTGGCGCAGCGCGAAGTCGACCTGCGCACCGGCGCCGCTTGCCTGCGCGACACCGATCATGGCGTCGATGACCTGTCCGACCGAAACGCGCGCCGCGGCGAGTTCCTGATAGGTGCCGGCCTGACCCACGACCGAGGTGCCGAGCGCGTTCGAGAACTTGAAGAGATCGACGTTGAAGCCGGCGAGGGCATTGTAGTCCATCACCGTCAGCGAGACGTTGCCGCCGAGCAATCCGCTGAGCAACGCATTGAGAACGCCGCCGTCGAGCGAAAGCAGTCGCGAGCCGACTGTAAAGGCTGCCTGTGCGGTGGCGACCGCGGTGGCGCGCGTCGTCACCTCCATCGTGCCGTCGGGCAGGAAGCTTTTGCCGAAGAATGCTTGTGCCTTGCTGTCGAGTTCGACCATCACCGCATTTGCTGGCACGCCGTCGGGAACGAAACGCTCGTTGACGGGAATTGCCGGATTGGGCGTGTAGCTGCCCTTGACGATGCGGATGTCGCGCACGCCGAATACGCCGTTGTCGCGCACCGTTGCGGTGGCCGCGAGCAGCGCCTTTTCGGGATCGCGTGCGGCGGCAATCGCCGCCACGATGGCGAACTCGATGGCAGCGACCCCTGATCGGTCGCGGGTCCAGCGAGGCAGCAGTTGCTGCAGGGATCGCCAACGCGGGTGCCGCCAGTCAGCAGAGAGCCATGTAAAAATCGCGGGCATGGGACGCACCGGTAGAGAGAAAAAAGTCGATATACAACTTTAGCGCGAAAAATATCACCAGTTCGTTAACGCGCCGGGCATGCCGCAAGCCGCGCATTTTCGTTGGCTAATGCGTCCCGCGCTGCCTAAGAGCTTGCTCGATCCCGATTCCGGAAAGCTGCTGTATGTCCGATCCCATTGTTCGCTTTGCCCCGTCGCCGAGCGGTTTTATCCACATCGGCAATGCGCGGACGGCGCTGCTGAACGCCCTCTTTGCCCGCAAAGCAGGCGGCGAATTTATCCTCCGGCTCGACGATACCGACCGCCAGCGTTCCGAAGCGCGCTTTGCCGATGCAATCGCGCAGGATCTGGCCTGGCTCGGCATCGTCCCGGACCGGGTCGAAACCCAGTCGTCGCGTATCGGCCGGTACGAGGAAGCACTCGCGAAACTGTTCGCGATGGGCCGCGCCTACGCCTGCTACGAAACCGAGGACGAACTCGACCGGAAGCGCAAGCGCCAGTTGGGCCGCGGCATGCCGCCGGTTTACGACCGCGCCGCGCTGAAGCTGACCGACGAGGATCGTGCAGCGCTCGAAAGCGAAGGGCGCAAGCCTTACTGGCGCTTCAAGCTCGATCATCGCGTCGTGCGGTGGAACGACCTGGTGCGCGGCGAGATCGCGATCGATACCGCTTCGCTTTCCGATCCCGTGGTCTGCCGCGCCGACGGTACCTGGCTCTATTCGCTGGCCTCAGTCGTCGATGACATCGACATGGGCGTCACGCATATCATTCGCGGCGAGGATCACATCACGAACACGGCCGCGCAGCTCGATATGTTCGCGACGCTCGGCGGCGCGGAGCCAGTGTTCGCACACCACAATCTGCTGACGCTGCCGGGCGGCGAGGGACTTTCCAAGCGCTTCGGCTCGCTATCGCTTCGCTCGCTGCGCGAAGCAGGACACGAAGCCATGGCGATTGCATCTGCCGCCGTGCTCACCGGAACGTCGCTTGCGGTCGAGCCCGTCGAAAATCTTGACGTGCTGGCAGAGAAAATCGACTTCACGAGAATCTCGCATGGTCCAGCGCGCTTCGACCCGGCCGATCTCGATGCCCTGACCGCAAAGA
>JAEZFA010000099.1 GCA_023417665.1 Pseudomonadota bacterium
GCACCTGCACCGATCACGGCTGCTGACTGTACGCCTGTTTGGATGGCCGAGATGCCGCCAAGAGCCAGCATGCCCGCACCAAACACAATGCCGACCGCCCACACGAGAAATCCGTGTGCGCCGTCACGAAAATCTCCTTCGGTCGGAGATTCAGCCCAGCGTGAGCGCATACGACCGGCAAGATAGCCGCCGAAAGCAAAGCCACTGACCTGAACCAGAACTGACCAGATTGCGACGACAATTCCAATCGTCGTGGCAGATGCGCCGGCGTTCGGCCACGGCGAAGCGAGACTGAGCCCGATCGCGCTACCGAACGTGAGAAGCAAGAATGAGATAGCCGCAGCGGCGAAAGCGCCCGCAATAATCGGTCCCCATTCTACATACCTGACGGCAACTCCGCCTGTTGTTGCGACTGCCATTTGTTACTCTCCTCAGCGCAGTCCAACGAGTGAAAGGATCGCCATGATGATGACGATGAGACCAACTAGATAAACGACACCGTGCATTGTGTTCTCCTTGATTTATTTCGGCAGCTGAATGGTGAAAGTCGGCCGCTGCTGCGGAAAGAAGTTTCCGTTGTACATAAGAAACGCTGATGCGATGAAGATGATGAGCATTGCTCCGACGAGCACGCCTAACAATCCACTCGCTCCGCTATCGTCTGCCATTGTTCTCTCCTGATTTAAGCAGCTTGTTCTGCGCGCTCGTTCACATCGGCTTCTGCAAGCGACGTGAGGTCTTTGTCCGTCTGCTTTTCTTCGGCGAGCGTCGCTGAGAGCTGCGTTGCAACGTCAGCCCACCCCAGCTCTTCAGCCCAAGCGACAAGCGTGCCGTAACGTGAGATTTCGTAGTGCTCAACCGCTTGTGCGCAAGCGAGAAGCCCGGCGTCGTGAGCCGGCGAGCCTTCGAAGTCCTTCATGATCTCTGTGCCTTCTTCGACAAGACCATTGATCGCAGGGCAGGTTTTGCCGACTGGCTTTTTCTCCATGAACGCAAACACCTTCTCCAGGCGCTTCACCTGGTTCTCGGTTTCCTTTGCGTGCTTGGTGTACGCCTTCTTCAGATCAGCGGACTGCGCGGCCTTTGCCATTTTCGGCAAAGCCTTCGTCAGCTTCTTCTCGGCGTAGTAGATGTCTTTGAGAGTTTCGAGAAACAGGTCTTCCAAGACCTTCGATGATTTCTTTGCCGCCATAGTAAGCCCCATTGGAAGAAGGCCCCGGAGTGACCGGGGCCCGTTAGAGTTATTTCTGCTGGTTGTTCCGGTCGTTCTGATCGCTCTGGCGGTTGCCCTGTCCCTGCTGGTTCTGGTTGCCGCCCTGCTGGTTCTGCTGGTTCTGGCGATCGTCCTGGTTTTGACCGCCCTGCTGTCCGCCTTGGTTATTGTTCTGGTTCGCCATTTGATTTCATCTCCCAGAGGATAATTCCTCGTCGTATGAAATGTGCTTTCGCACTGCTCAGTTCCACCTCACGAAAACTTTTTTGCGAGAGTCGGGAACCGTTCGCTGTTCGAGAACTTCAATGCGTCGAAACGGTTATTTGCGTCTAAGGAGACAGAGATGCCGAATGACAAAGGACTGCCCGAACGCGAGACGGGTAATTGGTCGGGCAAGCAAGACCAGAAGCCCCGCCCCGGTGAAAACAAAAACACGCAAGCGGGCCAGCGCGAACACACTGAGCCTTCGCGTAAGGATGGGAATTCAACAGGCAACGCCGGCTAGTGCGCTACCCCGTTACGCCTGACGGCCGATACTTCGTTGTGCGGGGCCGTTTATGGCGCATGACCGATCCATCCCTTTCGGTCGAGAAGCGAACACTCCTCATGCGGGCGCTGTTGAACGCGCGCCGAGAAGTTCGTGATGCGATGCAAACTAAAAATGGTGAGCTGGAAAAGGAAGCGCGCAGGCGCGTCCACAAAGCAAAAATGAAGCTGGGTGAGCGCGGTGAACCCTGGTGGTCGGACGGAGCGCCCGACTACAATCAGCATATGGCCAACAACACTCCCTACAAAAAATGGTTTGAAGCGCAATAGAAAACGCCCCGGCATGTGGGGGGTACATGCCGAGGCGAGACTTAGACCGGGATCGTCCGTGTGAAGGACGCGAGATTAACATCTTAGCGAGCCGATCGGTTCCTCCGTGTGTAGCGCAAAAATTATGGCGCAAAATTTTGCTGACGGGTCTTGAACCGGATTATGGGCCTTCTAAATCGCGATTTATCGGGTGCCCTCGGGGCCCGGTTAACAGGCGCCAGGCAGTGTCTGGCGTTCATGCATCATGTTGCTCAAAGGAGGATGTGACCATGAGAACACTCGACTTGAACCCGCTGTCGCGTTCCACCATCGGGTTTGACCACCTGTTCCATATGCTCGACCGGGCATCACCCTGGAACGGCGACGACAGCTATCCCCCGTACAATATTGAGCGTGTCGGCGAGGATAACTATCGCATTACCCTCGCGCTGGCAGGCTTCGATGCCAACGACGTAAACATCACAGCCGAGCAGAACACGCTCACCGTCGAAGGCAAGAAGCAGCAGAAGACGGAAACGGACTTTCTGTACCAGGGCATTTCCGCGCGCGCCTTCCGCCGCTCCTTCAATCTGGCCGATTACGTCCAGGTGAAATCGGCAAACTTCGAGAACGGTCTGTTGAAGATCGATCTCGTGCGTGAGGTGCCGGAAGCGATGAAGCCTCGCCGCATCGCAATCAACGGTAAGCAGGGCCAGCTCGAACAGAAGCTTGCGGCGTAGCATGGGAGGGGCCCTCGCATAACCTGCGGGGGCCATCCCTCTTCTGAAACCAAATGCTCGGCGGCTTTGAGCGCCGCCGCTTCGATCACGTTTAGTTCGTGCGTTCTGCGCGAAAATCGAAAGGAGAAAGCGGAGGCCGTTATGGTTGAAGTCTACTGTGCGCCGGAATTGGCCGGGGCTGCCTGGGCTTTGATCGCTTAGCTTAGTTCAGTGTGGGGGTTCCGATGACGCTCCACACGAACGACGCCCGGGCCTTGTTCTTTATCGGCCAGCTCTATTTCCACTCCAGCGAAATCGTCAAAGATCCAAACATTTCGGTGAAGCGAAAGCGGTCGCTGCTTGCCGACTGGGCCTCTGACCGCAACGCGGTAGAGAGCAAGCCTGCTCTGCGGCGCAATCCCGTCACAGGCGCCCAATGCACACTCGGTGAAATCATCTCGGGTTGCGGTCGCTTGATGATGATCCGCTACCACCGGCGAGCATGCGAGCACGCCCGCCAGCACGAACGGTTGTTTGAACGTTTTATGAACCCTTTCGCAGTGCGTCTGGGCACGATAGTTCATACCCTCAAGCAATGTCATGACTAACCAACTGAATAATGAAAAAGTGGTCGTGCGTGCGGCTAAGTGCATTTGTGGCTGTAACCAATTTCGCGCGCTAACTAAATACCTAGATACTAACAAGAAAATAGTGTCGATTAGTTATGTCTGCGCTGAATGCGGTGAAAAGCGCCTCTCGCTTTCCCACCACAGAATGTGATGCTCTCGTTCGGCTTTCTCCGGCGTGGCGCTGAGAAACACATTGACTTTCTGCTAGTTACTCATAGAGCGGCTATTCGTACTTTGCGGCCTTACTTTTCAGAATAAAGGCGCGCATTGCTGCGGCATGAATTTCGTCCAAAAGCCGACCCGTCTTATCCTAGAGTTTACGCTCATGAAGGACGATCTTACGAAGACTACCGCGCGCACCTGCAACTGCGGAAGCAAGAGCTTCCGTGTCGTTCACCGAATCGAGCAGACGCATGGTCACTCATCGGTGATGTACGAGTGCACGGAGTGTGGGGAATGTACGTTATAGTCAGGCCGACGCCTTAAGCAGCCCGCGCTTACTATGAAAGCAATCGAGTTTGGCTCACTTGTTGTCAAAGGCGTAAAATACAACAATTCAGCTGTAGGGCCATGAGCCGAGAGCTTGGCCCTAGGTTCTGCGCAGCCGATAATCTGCAAAAACGCTACGTCTTAACTCATATACTTTTCTGCTCCTTCCGAGCTTTATTGAAAAGGCGGCCAATCACTTTCGCTTTTGCCGAAGCGATCGCAGCCAAATGATCCAAGCGCGCTTGAACGCGCTCATCGCGTGCTCAAGCTCAAACGTACTGCCGACCGTCTTGAATTCAGGAGGATATGCACTCAGCGAAAAAGTCCACGACCAATACGTCTGGCTTGGGCTTGTGACGCGCCGGATAGCGCCGACACGAATAGTGCCTGCGTAGACTTGGTACTGCGGGTCGCCGTTAAATTCGCCGACAGAAACGAGGTGGAGAGGCACGCTTTAGCATCCCTAGCTTCCCCGCTGGGTGATGCCTGCCGCGACGCAAACTGGAGTGGTTCGGCTGACTATGCAAAGCTGACTTGTGGATGTCCGCCTCTGACCTCGACGAGACACAAAATGTGGATGCTCTGGCCGCCCTACCGTCGCCGCGTGCTGGCTGAAGCTGATGAATATTTGGAGTCTTTCGGCGATCGCGCCTATTCGCAGTGCCGAACGGACTGCATCGAGGCCATGGAAAAGCGCGACTACAATCGGCGGGCGTTTCTCAGTAGCGTGCGGGGCGTACTCGCGAAGAAATTAGGCCGCGATCGCTATCTGGACACGGCGACCGGCTATTTGGAGCAAGAGCCTTACGACCACGGCCCTGGCATTGTTGTGCAACGATCGAAAGACACTACCCTGCACTGAGACAGTCCGCATAAAGGAAATGGCTTCCATCGTTCCGAGCGCCGTGGAGAGCTTCTAATCTCCGTCCTCACCAAGCGATCTAGAGAGCGCCTCTCGCGTGATCCCTGCGCTCTTCGCAAGTTTGCTCATTCTTTTCGCTCTCGCTACGTCGTCAAGAGCTGCAATGATTAGCGCCGAATTCCCATCCTCAAAAGCAGCATCGAGGTATTCTACGATCGCTTTTGGGTTGTCGAGATAGTCCGCGGCGTCCCATTTAGTAGTCTTAATGATCATGCCGCCCACTCCGCTTCCCTGATCAACGCTCTTCGGCTTCATTGTCATTCTGGTATTCGAGAGCGCTTCTCCCTACTAGGTAGTCACGCCGCTGAAAGAGCTCGCTCCACTGCCTTTGGTTCTTTCTCAATTACTTTAAGATAAGCACGAACTGGTCCAGCGGGGCGGGATCTACCCTGCTCCCAATCTTTAACGCTCGCTGGGTTAAAACCATATCGTTGCGAGAATTCTGGTTGTGACAGACCAAGTTTCTTTCGAAGCTTCGCGACATCTACATCCGAAGGTACATGGACGCGAAACTCAGCCTTGTTTGCCTTTCCAGAGGCAAACGCTACCGCATCACAGGCACCCTGAAGAATTCGATTGCTCGACTTTTTCATATCATTTCCTCTCTACTGAAATTGATAGTGATCATCAGCGCCGCCTAATCTTTGCAACTTGGCGTCTTGTTTGAGCGCGAAACAGTTCAGGCAGGCTGGTCAACAGCTTCTTCAATTCGCTCTTTTCTGCCGCAGTCAGGTTTGCTTTGGATCCCTTGCCAAAGACATCCAGTAGAAAGATCGGCATGTCTTCACCGCCATAGAACGTAATCACGCGATAGCCACCACTCTTGCCTTTGCCTCGACCCGCGAAACGTACTTTTCGGGCACCACCCGTGCCGACCATCATCTCGCCAGCAGTGGGATTAAGCGCCAGAAAAGCGACGATATCGGCACGCATTTGTTCATCAAGCCCCTCTTCTCGGGCCGACGCCAGGAATGCCGGGGTTTCGATGACTGTATGCATGATCATATACGGAATTCCCGTATGAACGTCAACGGGATTCCCGTATACGGAAAAGCCGTATTATACAGGCTAAATTAGGATCGAAATCCTACAGAGAGTCGTCGATCGAGATCAGACCGAGACGCGCGATTTCCGCATTCATGACATCGCGGCCGTACCGTTCTTCGCCTTCTCGAACCATCTCATTCAGAACCCGAAAAATCTGGTCTACGGGTTCTGATCCATTCTTGTTAGCGAGTTCTGCGAACCGGGTGTTGAGCTGTAGAAGTCTTTGATGTGCAGAAAATTTTCTAGCTTCTCCACGCAGAAATTTCTGCCGTTGTTCGATCCGGTGCCTTCGCGCCTCCTCCTTTGCTCGTTGTTCAGCTTTTTCCTTAGCAAGTCGTGCCTTCTCGGCCGCGCACGAAGCCGCCAAGACCGAGGCCAAGAAAAATCGCGTCGAGCATGGTTCAAGTCCACTTATATTCGAGACTTAATCAACGCCTTCAAGCGCAAGGATTCGATTGGAAAGAGAGCGCGGAAATATAAGGAGGATATAAAGATCGTCGCAGCAATCTAAATAGCAGGAAGGAACAGGTGAGCGGTTCTGTAAACTGCAACGGCGCCCCAGAATATCCTTGCTAAGTCTTTGAGATACTGTTGGGCGCACCAGGGCTCGAATCGGGGACCCGCTGATTAAGAGTATGGTCGCTCGCAAGCTTCATCTTGGGTGGAGCTGTAGTCTGGGGAGCGGGATTCTTCTGCTGCTCATTATTCTTTGCTTCGGGGACTATTTTGGGCAGCGTAACTTCGGCTTACATGCGCGAAAGCCCTAGTGATGCGGCCAACAACCCGGGATCCTTAGGCGCAAGTTCAGGCTTGGCAGTGTCAGCACCACGACGATGGTAGTGAGATGACGGAGCGCGGCGAAGAACTGGCCGCCGCGATTCCGAACGCCGATAGGGTGATTCTGAAGGCCGCGCATATTTCCGCCATCGAAGATGTGGACGGCTTCGCGAAAGCGGTCAAGGCATTCCGCGCGAAGCTGCCTCAATAAGGCGAAAGATGCCTCGATAATTCTTGGATGATGCGCGCGAAGTCGCTAGCCGAAAGCAGTTCGCAGACATGCGCAGCGGAATCGACGCCGCAATATTCGAATGGAACTGATTTCAACGTGACCGCTAGCCCTTAAAGTTGGCTCACAAATTTCGTATGCAGATAACCGTCGATTCCCTCAGTCCCACCTTCGGAGCCGTAACCGGAGTGGCGCACGCCGCCGAAAGGCGTCTCCGGCAGCGTGACCTGAAACGTATTGAGACCGATCATGCCGCTGCGAACTTCCCGCTCGATCATCTTCGCCGCGCGAAGATCATTCGTGAAAGCGTAGGCGGAAAGACCGTACGGCAATCTGTTCGCCTGATCGATAGCGGATTCCAGTTTGTCGAAGCGATTCACAACCGCGACCGCGCCAAACGGCTCCTCGTTCATAATGCGCGCTTCGTTCGGCACGTCGGAAACGACGGTCGGCTCCCAGAAGAAACCGATATTTCCTAGCCGCGTACCACCAGTATGGAATTTTGCACCGTGTTTACGAGCATCTTCCAGATAAGTTTCCATCGCCGCAACCCGCCGGTTATTGGCAAGCGAACCCATCTGACTCACTTCATCGAGACCATTCGTCACGCGCAACGCGCGCATCGCTTCGGAGAAGGCTGCAATAAACCGGTCCGAAACTTCCTCGGCAACATAGAAACGCGTTGGAGAAATGCACACTTGGCCTGCGTTGCGTGCTTTCGAGGCGACTGCGAGCGAAACGACCTTCTCCATATCGGCGTCCGCGCAAACAATGACCGGAGCATGTCCGCCCAGTTCCATCGTCGTGCGCTTCAGATCGTTCGCGGCGAGTTTCGCGAGTTCCTTGCCGACCGCCGTCGAGCCGGTGAATGACAGCTTTCGAATAACCGGAGACGACAACAGATAGTTCGAAACTTCAGCTGGCACACCGAAAACCACGTTGAGCACGCCTTTCGGCAGCCCGGCAAGCGTAAGCGCGTGTGCGAGCGCCAATGCTGTTGCCGGCGTTTCCTCGGCCGGTTTCAGAATGCAGGTACAACCAGCGGCAAGCGCCGCGGCGACTTTTCTCGCAGGTGTCAGACCCGGGAAATTCCACGGCGCGAAAGCCGCAACCGGTCCCACCGGCTCCTTGAACACCATCTGCCGATGCTCGGGTGTCCGCGACGGAACAATACGGCCGTAGGTTCTACGCCCCTCTTCGGCCGACCATTCAAATATTTCCGCGCAAGTGAGCACTTCGATCCGCGATTCCGCGATCGTTTTCCCTTCCTCAAGCGTAAGCTGCGTCGCAATGGATTCGCTGCGTTCGCGCAGCAGCCCGGCCGCCTTGCGAATGATATTGCTGCGCTCCAGCGGAGATGTGCGGCTCCAACTCCGAAATGCGCTTTCAGAACTCTCCAGCGCACGATCGAGATCGCCTTTCGACGCATGCGGAAGTTCGCCCAGCACTTGCTCGGTGGAAGGATTGTAGATCGGATTGCTTATCCTTCCTTTCGCCGAAAGGAACTCACCGGAAATCAGCAACGAAAGCTCTGGATAGTCGCTCATTACTTCACTCTTACTTGGCGCCAAACAAGCCGGGCGTCAGTGCATAACGACGCCACCGTCGACGACCAGCGTTTGTCCCGTGATGAAATTACTCGCGTCACTGGCGAAGAACAGCAAAGCGCCGATCAGATCATCCGGAACGGATTCCCTCTTGAGCGCCCGCGTCGCGATTACGGAATCAGCGACATTCTTCCAATCGGGATGATTGCGCACATTGTCGCTGGCAACGAGTCCGGGAGCGATCGCATTTACGCAGATATTCTGCTCAGCTACTTCTCTTGCCAGCGAGCGCGTCAGCGCGACGATCGCGCCCTTCGATGCTACGTAGTGAAGAAGCTTCGGCGTTCCCTTGAACACCGTGGCGGAAGAAATATTGATGATCTTGCCGCCGCCCGATTGCGCCATCAGCGGAAAAATCGCCTTCGTAGCCTGCCAGGTACCGCGGATATTGACGGTCATGACACGATCCCATTCGTCTTCCGTAATATCCGTAAAAGACGCCATGTTTAGCCCGCCGAACAAAGCGGCATTGTTCACGAGAATGTCCGTCCGGCCGAATTTCTTCTCGACCTCCGAAACCATGTGATGCAGCGATTCATTTCTGGTTACGTCGCAGGCGGCCGCGATCGCCTCACCGCCCACCTCCCTGATTTCCGCCGCAGCAATTTCGGGGTTGACGATATCCGACACGCATACCGCCGCGCCGGCGCGGGCAAGCGCCATGGCATATTGCCGCCCGATCCCCTGTTGCGCCCCCGTGACGATCGCAACTTTTCCCGCAAGAGAATTCATCCCCGCGCCTCTCAAGATTATTTCGCCTGCGCCTTTACTGCCGGGGGAACCGACACGCGCCTGAAGTGCTGCATCTTGTCTGGCTGATCGAACGGAATAGTCGCGTCGAGACCAGCCTTGGTCGAAAGTACATCGCCCATCTTACGGATTGGCTCAGGTGTCCGGGTGATTGCTGAAGGATCCAGCGCCATCGGCATGCGCGGTACGAGAATAAGATCGCGGTCCCACTGCGAGCGCGTCGCAACAGCCCATTGTACCCGGATGGGATCGAACGGGTCGATGTCATCATCGACAACGATGACCCACTTCACATCGCGGCTTGCTTCGGTCGGACCGAGGGCGCCGATGATCGCCGACATGGAATCGGATTCGAATTTCTTGCTGATCTGCACGACCGCGTGAAAGCGGCAGCAGCCGCCTTCCGGCAGGCACACCGCATTCACGTTGGGCATCGTCTTTTGCAGGTGCTGCAAAATATCCGCCTCGCGGCAAACACCGCCGAGCAGCCAGTTGTCGAAGGAGCCGGGCAGACAGTCCAGATAGATGGCGTCCTTCCTTCGCGTGATGCCCTTGACCTTGATGACAGGGTTCAGACG
>JAEZFA010000143.1 GCA_023417665.1 Pseudomonadota bacterium
CCCGCGCTCACGCCACCGGGGACACGCGCGAAGATGGCCGCCTACGGTCTCTATACGCATATCCGCTCCAACCGCGTCCGCTCGACGATCCTGATCGCCGGGCTGTTTATGCTCGTCTATCTGCTGACGTTCGCGGGCGCGCTCATCTTCCGCGCGCTGACCATGGATCGCGCGCCGCTCGACTGGATCTTGTCCAGCGCGTTTCAGGACATGGTCTATGGCGTGCCGTTTGCGACCGTCGGCACGCTGATCTGGCTCATGATCGCCTATCGCTTTCATCAGTCGATGATCGATGCGCAGACCGGCGCGCATGGCGTGACGCGGCAGGAGGAGCCGAAGCTTTACAATCTGCTGGAGAATCTCTGCATCTCGCGCGGCATTCCGATGCCGAAGCTGAAGATCACCGAGGATACCGCGCTCAACGCCTACGCCACCGGGCTCAACGAGAAGCAATACACCATTGCAGTGACCCGCGGGCTGATGCAGCGGCTCGACGATGCCGAGATCGAGGCGGTGCTCGCGCATGAACTGACGCATATCCGCAACGGCGACGTGAAGCTGCTCGTTGTCGCGGTCGTCATGGCCGGCATCATCTCCTTCATCGGCGAAATCACGTTTCGCATGCTGTTCAACACCCGTTCCAGCGGCACGCGCTGGCGCTCGAGTTCGTCGAGCGACCGCAAGGGCGGCGGCGGGGCGATCGTCGCGATCCTGATCGCGCTCGCGATCATTGCGCTCGCGTGGATCCTTTCCATCGTGATCCGTTTCGCGCTGTCGCGCTCGCGCGAATATCTCGCGGATGCCGGCGCGGTGGAGCTCACCAAGAATCCCGATGCCATGATCATGGCGCTGCGCAAGATCGAGAACCGCGGCGAGCTTCGCGGCGCGACCTCCGCGGTCATGGAAATGTGCTTCGACAATCCACATTCGGGCTTTGCGGATCTGTTTTCGACCCATCCTGCGATCGACAAGCGGGTCGAGGCGCTGATCCGCACCGCCGGCGGCCGCGATCCCGGTCCCATTGCCTTGCCCGAGCCCGACGAGATGGAAACCGCGCGGCAGGCGGAGCCTTCCGAAGTCACCGACGAGCGGCAGCCCGAACCGGCCGCCCCGGGGCCGTGGGAACGGCCGAGCCCTGCGCCTGCCCCCGCGCCGCAGGCGGCGTGGGCGCCAGATCCGAGCAAGCCCAATCCCTGGCGGAGCTAGCTTCGCGCCGGAGCGGGCGCGCGCGCCGTTTTCAGCCTTCGCAGGACAATGACGATTTCTTCGCGCGTGCAGACGATCGCACCCAGCGCGATCGCGCGCCGTCGCTCCATCGCGGTGATGTCGTAATGCGGATGCGGCGTCTTCGGCGGTCCCTGATAGACCTGCCGCGAAATGCCGAGCGCGGCCGCGAAACGATGCAGTTCGGTTTCGTCGTCCGCAAGCAGGTGCGCCCAGCGCAGTCCCTGCCAGTTCCAGATCGGCGCATCGACATAGACCGTCATGCGACGGTTCTAGAACCCGAAGCCCCGGAACAAAAGCGGGTTGTAGCGGTTGTCAGGCGAACTCGGTACGGAAGCAGGGCAGTCTTGCCGGCTTCCCGCGAAGGGGATCGGAGCCATGCGCCGCCTGACCACAGTTCCCGCCGTTCTGGTCGATTTCTCGCTGATCGCAGGACTTGCCGTGAGCGGCATGTTTCTCGTGTTCGCGCTGCTTTATCTCACCGCGGCCATCGGCCGGGTCGATCCTTATCTGCTCTGATTATTTTCCGGCAGTAAGGGTCGTTTCTTCCACGTCCCATTCCGGCGGGAAGAAGAAGGTGTGCGCGCCGATGCGAGCCATCTTCCGCATCTTCCGGGCCCAATAGGGCCGCACATAATAAGCGTGATAGTGCGTCGCCTTGCCGACGTCATCGAGATAGTTCTTGCCGTCGAGCGCGTCGTTCGCGAGCCGGTCGGCCAGCGACCATGAACTCTTGTCGTTCACGATGTCGGGGATTCCATCGCAGGCAAAGGTGAACTGACAGGACAAATGACGATGCCTGTTCTGGTACACCACGCCGCAGATGTCGTTCGGGTAATAGCCGGAGAAGGCGCGGTTGATGACGACCTGCGCCACCGCGATCTGGCCGCGCTCGGGCTCCGAACGCGCTTCGAAATAGATCGCTTCGGCAAGGCACTTCGCCGCTTTGGTGCGGCTTGCGCCCGAGAGTTTCAGCCGCTCCGCCGGCGTCAGCTTGCGCGTGGAATGGATCGGGGCATCGGGTGAATCGTCGGGCACCACGGCCGGCGCGACATACTGGCGATGCTTGAAGGCGCCGGGCGGCAGTGCCGCGGCGTCCGTTTCGAACAGAAGGCTCGCGAAGTCGAGGAGCTTCGCCGGACTTGCCGGCGGCAGATCGGTGGCGTGCGCAAGGCTGCCCGCGCGGTCGGCGCGCGGCTCGTCGTCGGTGTCGAACAGCGCCGTCGGATTGTCGGCCTTCGGCGCGATATCGAGCGACATCGCGATGTCGTTCGGCAGGAAGGTAACCGGCACGCGAACCAGATCGAGGCGGTCCGCCTTGTTCTTGCGTTCGACCGCCGTCGGGATCGACCTGGCCGCGGGCTGGATCGCGCCGGTAATGTCTGGACCGGCCTGCGGTGCCGCGCGCAACGGATTGTCGGGCAGGGCGAAGAAATTGTTCTGGGGCAGCGAGAGCGTCGCGGTGCGGAGTGAGGACAGCGCGCCTTGCATCAGGTGGGCGCGGGCGCGTTCGCCGAGATTGGCTTCCCGCGCCAGCAGGCTGCCGAGATCCTGATAGGCGGCCTGGGTTGTGCCGAGAAGAAAGAGCGCGGGCACCAGCGCAACGCGCAAAGAAGAAGACCGCTTCCGCGGTTCTGGCCGGCGACTCATGACACCCTACGCAACGCTTACTGATCGTAAGCCATGACTATTGCGTGAACAGGGTTATTGGCGGGTTAACGGATTGAGCCGCTTTCGAAGCGCTTCGGCGAGCACCGCTTCGCGGGAGAAGGGCCCTTGCGCCGGAACGTCGATGCCGCGCGAGGCCTCCAGTCCTTCGGAGCCGAAGCGGGCCTTGATCGCCTCGTCCACCCATGCGGCCTGTTGCGCGCGTTGTTTCTGCTCGTGGCGGCCATCCTCGCGAAGATACGCGGCATGCGCGTCGATCGTTTCCTCAAGCCGGTCGAGGCCTTCGCCGCTGGTGGCCGAAATCATCACGACCGGAGCCTGCCACGCGCCGCGCGCGGAAAGGCCGAGCGCGCCTTCCACGTCGGCGCGTGCGCGTCGTGCGGCGGCGCCCATGTCGCTTTTGGTGACGGCCACGACATCCGGCAATTCCATCACGCCCGCCTTCATGAACTGCAGCGAGTCGCCCGCACCCGGCTGGATGCAGAGCAGCACCGTGTCCGCGATGCCCGCAATGTCGGATTCCGACTGGCCGATGCCGACGGTTTCCACGATCACGCGATCATAGAGCGCGCGCATCAAAACAGCGGCGGCGATCGTCTCGTTGGAAATGCCGCCGAGCCGGTCGCGTGCCGCCATCGAGCGCACGAACACGCCCTTGTCGTCGGGGTTCGTGGTCATGCGCGCACGGTCGCCGAGCAGGGCGCCGCCGGTCGCCTTGGAAGAAGGGTCCACCGCGATCACCGCGATGGTCTGGTTCGCGGCCCGCGCGCGCGCAATCAATGCGTTGATGAGCGTCGATTTGCCGACGCCGGGCGTGCCGGTCAGGCCGAGGATGTGTCCCCGGGGGCTGGCGCAGGCTTCGTCGAGGAGGGCGGCGAGCGCCGGCGAGTTGGCTTCGGTTTCGATCGCGGCAAGCGCGCGGGCGAGCATCGCCTTGCCGCCGCCGCGCAGTTCCGTGAGCGAAGGTACGCCCATTTGCGTCTCGCTACGCCTCGCTGACGAGATCTTTGCCGAGCGCGGCCTGCGCTGCGGCGAGCCGGGCAATCGGTACGCGGAAAGGAGAGCAGGAAACATAGTCGAGCCCGGTTTGGTGACAGAAGGCGACCGATGCCGGATCGCCGCCATGTTCGCCGCAGATGCCGAGCTTGATGTCGGGCCGTGACTTCCGCCCGCGCTCGACGCCGATCTTCACGAGTTCGCCGACGCCGCCGCGGTCGATCGAGATGAAGGGGTCGATCGGGATGATGCCTTTGGCAAGATAAGTGTTGAGGAAGATCGCCGCGTCGTCGCGCGAGATTCCGAACGCGGTCTGCGTCAGGTCGTTGGTGCCGAAGGAGAAGAACTCCGCGGTTTGCGCGATCTCTTCCGCGCGCAGGCAGGCGCGCGGCAGCTCGATCATGGTGCCGACCTGATATTCGATCTTCGATTTCGTCTCGGCCTGCACCGCTTCCGCCATGGCGTCGATGCGGGCCTTCACGATGTCGAATTCGGCTTTGGTGGTGATCAAGGGCACCATGATTTCCGGCACCACCGGCGCGCCGGTGGTTTTTCCAGCCTGCACCGCGGCCTCGAAGATCGCGCGGGCTTGCATCTCCGCAATTTCCGGGAATGCGATGGCAAGCCGGCAGCCGCGGAAGCCGAGCATCGGATTGAACTCGGAAAGCTCCGCCTTGCGCGCGGCAAGCTTCTTCACGTCGGTGCCGAGGGCTGCAGCGACTTCCGCCATGTCCTTGTCGGTATGGGGAAGGAATTCGTGCAGCGGCGGATCGAGCAGCCGGATCGTGACCGGCAGCCCCTTCATGGTTTCGAACAACGCGGTGAAATCCGAGCGCTGCGCGGGCAGGAGCTTGTCGAGCGCCTTGCGGCGGCTCTTTTCGTCGTCGGCCAGGATCATCTCGCGCACCGCAAGAATCCGGTCGTCGTCGAAAAACATGTGCTCGGTGCGGCAGAGCCCGATGCCCTCGGCGCCGAAATTGCGCGCCGCCTTGGCATCCCCCGGCGTATCGGCATTGGCGCGCACGCCGAGCTTGCGCACTTTGTCGGCCCATTCCATCAGGGTCGCGAATTCGCCGGTCAGTTCCGGCTCGGTCATCGGCACGCGGCCCTGCAATACCTGGCCCTGCGCGCCGTCTATCGTGATGATGTCGCCCGCCTTCAGCGTGACCGGGCCGACGCTCATGGTCTTTGCGTTGTAATCGATGCGGATCGAGCCGGCACCCGAGACGCAGGGCTTGCCCATGCCGCGCGCGACCACGGCCGCATGCGAGGTCATGCCGCCGCGCGTGGTGAGAATGCCTTCGGCGGCATGCATGCCGTGAATGTCTTCCGGCGACGTCTCGACGCGCACCAGAATGACCTTGCGGCCCGCGCCTTTCGCGCTTTCCGCCTCGTCAGCGGAGAACACGATCTCGCCCGATGCAGCACCCGGCGAAGCGGGCAGGCCGGTCGCGATCACCTTGCGCTCGGCCTTGGGGTCGATGGTCGGATGCAGCAACTGATCGAGCGCGCCGGCTTCGATGCGGTTAATCGCCTGCTCCTTGGTGATGACGCCTTCGCTCGCCATTTCGACTGCGATGCGCAGCGAAGCCTTCGCGGTGCGCTTGCCCGAGCGGGTCTGCAGCATCCACAGCTTCGATTTCTCGACCGTGAATTCGATGTCCTGCATGTCGGCGTAGTGTTTCTCGAGCTTCGCGAAGATGTCTTCGAGCTGCGCGAAAGTCTGCGGCATGACCTCTTCGAGCGAAGGCTTGTCGGAGCCCGCTTCCTCGCGCGCGATCCGTGTCAGGTTCTGCGGCGTGCGGATGCCGGCCACGACGTCCTCGCCCTGCGCGTTGACAAGGAATTCGCCGTAGAACTCCTTCTTGCCGGTCGAAGGATTGCGCGTGAAGGCAACGCCGGTCGCGGAATCTTCGCCCATGTTGCCGAACACCATGGCCTGCACGTTGACGGCGGTGCCCCAGGATTCGGGAATGCCGTGCAGGCGGCGATAGGTGACGGCCCGCGCATTCATCCACGAGCCGAACACCGCGCCGATCGCGCCCCAGAGCTGCTGGTGCGGGTCCTGCGGAAACGGCTTGCCGGTTTCTTCCTGCACGCGGGCTTTGTAGCGCGCAATGACATCGGTCCAGTCGTCGGCGACAAGGTCCGTGTCGAGCACGTAGCCCTTCTGGTCCTTGTAGTCCTCGAGAATGTCCTCGAAGTTGTGATGATCGACGTCGAGCACTACGGTCGAATACATCTGGATGAAGCGGCGATAGGAATCATAAGCGAAGCGCCGGTCGTTCGCGGATTTCGCGAGCGCCTCGACCGTCCCGTCGTTGAGGCCGAGATTCAAGACCGTGTCCATCATGCCCGGCATCGCCGCGCGCGCGCCGGAGCGCACGGAGACGAGCAGAGGGTTCTCGTCGCTGCCGAATTTGCGGCCAGTGATTTTTTCGACGCCCGCAAGTGCGGCTTCAACTTCCGCCTTCAGTCCATCGGGATAGCTGTTGCCGTTCGAATAATAGTGAACGCAGGCTTCCGTCGTGATGGTGAAGCCGGGCGGCACCGGCAGCCCAAGGTTCGACATCTCGGCGAGGTTCGCACCCTTCCCGCCGAGTAACTCCTTCATTCCGCTTTTGCCCTCAGCTTTGCCGTCGCCGAAGCTGTAAACCCATTTCGTCATGCGGGAATTCCGGAGGCTGAAATACGCGAGGCGAAAGGCTTAGCCGCTCGGCCCGTGCGCTGCAACAGCGCCATCCGCAACACATCGTCCGCATCCGAAAGGGCACTGGAATCGCCGCTTTGGCGGCGATTCTTCCTGCAGGATCGGATGCGGTTCGTGGTGGGTGAGCGGGTGGCTCGCGCGGCGGCGGCAACCGTCAGCGGATCAGGCCGGTGATGCCGATGATGATGAGATAGATCGCGACGATGAAATTCAGCAGCCGCGGCATGATGAGGATCAGGACGCCGGCGACGAGCGCCACGAGCGGCTGGAGCGTAATCAGGTTGACGGTCATGAAAGCCTCCGCGGAAAAACACCCGCGTGAACGCGGGCGACCGATATAACGCGCGAAGGCCGCGGAAGTTTCCGCTATTTGCGGGCCACGATGACGTGGATCGGGTTGCCGGAAGAAGCGCTGATGACTTCATTCTCCGCAAGAATTTCGTGCGGCGCCAGTGCGTCGCGAACGATCTGCGGATCGAAGCCGGCATAGCGGCGCCCACGCGGGTCGCGCCAGTCCGTTTTCGCGTCCGTGCGCCAGCTGAGATAAAGCACGCCGCCGGGCTTCAAGATTTCCAGCATCCTGCGCACGGCCGGCACGATTTCGTCCTGCGGAAGATGCATGATGACGGTTTCGCAAAGCACGTTGTCGAATGCGGCATCGGCAATGCCGTCGAGCGGCGGCAGGGCGGCGTAGTGGAATTCGATCGCGGGATGGCGCCTGCGTGCTTCCGCGAGCAGGCCGTGCGAGGCGTCGTAGCCGGTCACCGCGAAGCCGTTCGCAGCGAGCCATGCCGCGTCGCGCCCGCTGCCCGAGCCGATGTCGGCGACGCTGCCGGGCTTGAAGTGATTTCGCACTATCGTCTGCAGGTCTTCCGCGATCGGCTGGGAATCCCAGTCATCCGCGAAATCGCCGGGCGCTTTGTCGTAAGCGGCCAGCGTTTCGCGGTCGGGCATGTCAGCCCTCGATCCGGGAAAAGTCCGCGACGTGCCGCGTCGCTTCGCGAATGCGGTTCAGGAGCTTCAGGCGGTTCTCGCGCAGCGCTTTGTCTTCGGCGTTGACGATCACCTTGTCGAAAAAGGCATCGACCGGCGCGCGGAGTGTTGCCATGGCGCGCATGGCGGCTGCGAAATCTTCCTGCTTCAGCGCGGCATCGATCGCGGTTTCGGCGGTCTTGATCGCGCTCGCGAGCGCCTTTTCTTCCGCGGCTTCGAGTTTTGCGGCATCGGGTTCGCCGGAATAGGTCGCCTTGTCCTTCTTCTCCTCGATCGCAAGGATGTTCGCTGCGCGCTTGTAGCCTGCGAGCAGGTTCTTGCCGTCTTCGGTGTCGAGGAATTTGCCGAGTGCTTCCACGCGCCGCGTGATCAGCAGAAGGTCGTCCTGTCCTTCGAGCGCGAACACCGCGTCCACGAGGTCGTGCCGCGCGCCGGCGTCGCGCAGGTAAACCTTCAGGCGGTCGCCGAAGAAGGCGAGGAGGTCTTCTTCGGGAGAAATGCTCGGCGCGTCTTTGATGTTTTTCGGAGTTGGCATGGCAGGGAGTGCCGCGAGCGCCTTGCGGAAAGCTCCGTCAAGCAGCGGCAGCCTCAGGTTGTTGTCGAGGAGGATGCGGATGACGCCGAGTGCGGCGCGCCGCAGCGCATAGGGGTCCTTCGAGCCGGTCGGCTTTTCGTTGATCGCCCAGAAGCCCGCGAGCGTATCGATCTTGTCGGCGAGCGCGACGGCAATCGAAACCGGCGCATTCGGCACGCGGTCGTTCGGCCCTTGCGGCTTGTAGTGATCCTCGCAGGCCGCGGCGACCTCCGCGTCAAGCCCTTCGGCGAGCGCGTAATACTTTCCCATCAGCCCTTGCACTTCGGGAAACTCGCCGACGACTTCGGTCAAGAGGTCGGCCTTGGCGAGATGCGCGGCCTGTTCCGCCTTTGCGGCATCCGCGCCCGCGACCGGGGCAAGTGTTTTCGCAAGACTTGCGATGCGTTCGATGCGAGCGGCCTGCGAGCCCAGCTTTTCGTGGAAGGTGATCTGCTCGAATTTCGGCAGCCGCGCTTCCAGTCTGGTCTTTCGGTCGGTGTCCCAGAAGAACTTCGCGTCGGAAAGCCGCGCACGGATGACGCGGGCATTCCCCGCCTTGATCGCTTCGCCGCCGTCGGTCGCTTCGAGGTTCGAAACCAGAATGAACTTATTCGCAAGCTTGCCGGTCTTCGGATCGCGCAGCACGAAACATTTCTGGTTGATGCGGATGGTGGCGCGGATGACCTCCGGCGGAATGTCGAGGAACGCCGCCTCGAACTCGCCCATCAGCACGACCGGCCATTCGACCAGACCCGCGACTTCTTCGAGCAGCGCCTCGTCCTCGACCAGTTCGAGCCCCTGCGCGAGCGCGATGTTCCTCGCATCCGCAAGGATGATTTCCTTGCGCCGGTCGGCGTCGAGCACAACGCGCGCTTTCTCGAGCTTCGCCGCGTAGTCATCGAGCCGCTTCACCGTGATCTCGCCCGACGACATCACGCGATGGCCGAGCGTCATGTTGCCGGATTGAATGCCGTCGATGTCGAAGCGCACGACTTCCGGGTCTTCGGTTTCCGGTCCGAAGGTGCAGATGATCGAATGCAGCGGCCGCACCCAGGTCAGCGAGCCGGGGTGTTCGGATTCTTTGCCCCAGCGCATGGATTTCGGCCAGGGGAAGGAGCGCACGATCGAAGGGATCAGCTCCGCGATTACGTCCTGCGTGGCGCGGCCCTTTTTCTCGGTGATCGCGATATAGAAGTCGCCCTTCTTGTCGTTCTGGACTTTCGCTTCCGCAATCGACGTCAAGCCGGCGGCTTTCAGGAAGCCCTGGATCGCGCCTTCCGGCGCGCCGCCGCGCGGGCCCTTCGTTTCTTCCTTCAGGTCCGCCTGTCTCAAAGGTAGCCCATGGATCGAGAGCGCAAGGCGGCGCGGCGTGACGAAGGCTTTCGCGCCTTCATAGGTCAGGCCGCCGTTCACCAATGCATCGGTGACCAGCTTTTTCAGGTTCTCCGACGCCTGCCGTTGCATGCGGGCGGGAATTTCTTCGGAGAAAAGTTCTAGGAGAAGATCGGGCATTGCGGGACCGTTCTTGCGTTTGGCGAGTGCCTATCAAGCCTGCCCGGCCTTGTCACGCGGGCGTCGCCGTCAGGGCTTGCCGCCGAGCGCCCACCAGAACGCTTCCTTGAATTGCAGATAGAACCAGTCGGCCCCATAGGGCACGGAGAGGTGATTGTCGTCCCGGTAGAGTGTCACGCCGTTCACATAGGGGCGGCACAGGGTCTGGTCGCAGAAGGCCGGCAGCGGGTCGATGAGCCGGACCTCGGGGTGCCTGGCGGCTGCCGCCTGCAACGCGCGCATGGTTTCGTGCCGCCGCGCCTCGACTTCCGCGCGCGGCAGCGCGCAGCGGTCCGGGCTTTCGCCATAGCGCTGCGCGCGGAACAGGCAGACACCACCTTTGTAGCGGAATTCCGGCACCGGCCCGATCAGCAGCACGCGCTTCACGCCCTTCTTCAGCAGCGCTTCGATTTCGGCTTCCGCGCCGAGGTAACGTCCCGGCACCGGATTCCAGCGGTAATGGATGATCGCGAAATCGCCGCCCACCTGCGAGCTGCGCGTCAGCGCGATCCCGTGCTTCCGGGTTTCGCGGACCAGCGCTTCTTCCAGCCGGTCGGAATGCGAGTCCCCGATCAGGATGCCGCGCTGTCCTTTCGTGTCCTCGCAGCGGGTCGCGGGACATTCGGCGGCGTCCACAAAGGCTTGCGAGGAAGCCGCCACGATCGGGTCGCGTGAAGTCTTCCAGTAGGCGTAGCCGCCGACCGCGCCGGTCAGCGCGGCAAGCGCGAGTGAGACGACAATCGCCTTCATCACCATGCCGCGGCTTGCTTTCGCGAGGTCCGCGGTTTCGCGAATTCGCCGCGACGGTTTCTCGACGAGATAGTAAGTCGCGACCGCGAGCGCGAAAGAGAGTGCGGCCATGATGACATCGCGCGTCAGCGAGGCGTCGCCATATTGCGCAATCCGCGCAAGCGAGATCATCGGCCAGTGCCACAAGTACCAGCTATAGGAGACGAGCCCGATGAACGTCATCGGCCGCGACGAGATCAGCCGCACCGGCAGTGCGTTCGGTGCGGCAAAACCCGCCGCGATCACAAGCACGGTACCGAGCACCGGAAAAATCGCGACCCAGCCGGGAAAGCGCGTGGTTTCGTCGATCGCAAACAGCGGCACGCCGATCAGCGCAAGACCCGCGAGCGCAAGGAGAGTGGCCGTTCCGGCGCCGAGCCGCCGCAGAATTCCGTTCTGCAGGAATCCGATCGCGCCGCCGGCCGCGAATTCCCACGCGCGCCAGTGCATCAGATAGAAAGCGTAGTTCCGGTCGCGCAGCGGCGTTTGCAGGATGCAGCCGATCAGGCTGACGACGAATACCACTGCGGCTGCAATCGCCAGCACGCGGTAGAAGGTTTCGTTGCGCCGCCGTGCGAACACGAAGCACAGAAACAGCAAAAGCGGCACAACGAGGTAGAACTGCTCCTCGACCGACAGCGACCAGGTATGCAGGAGCGGCTTCTCATAGGCGTCGATGTCGAAATAGCCCTGCTTGCTCAGGAAATAGAAGTTGGAAGCAAACAGCGACGCCGTGACCGCCGACAGCACATACCATTGCCACTCGTAAGGCGAGACAAGGATGATCGCGGCGGCAATCGTGGTCGCGATGATCGTGACGAATAGCGGCGGGAACAACCGCAACGCGCGGCGCGCATAGAATTGCGCGAAAGAGAACTTTCCCGCGGCAAGCTCCTGCACGATGTGGTTGACGATCAGATAGCCGGAGATAACGAAGAACACATCGACGCCGATGAAGCCGCCGGTGACGAAGGGAACGTTCGCATGAAAGGCCACGACCGCGAGCACCGCGATCGCACGCAGCCCGTCGATATGGGCAATGCGGTTTGCGCCGGTCTCGGCGGCGGAAAGCGGGCCTGCGGCGGGGATCATCGTCGGCTCGGAGCGGAAGGTCTTTGACAAAGGCGGAGCGCTTCCGCCGGGCGAGTGCCTATCAAGCCTTCCCGGCCTTGTCACCCGGCCGCGGTTTCGCGGGTGCCTGTGCCTGCGCAAGCCGCAATACGAACAGAAGCATCGCGAGCGTGAAGGCCAGCACATAGGCGAACAGCAGCAGCCCCCAGGTTTGGGCGCCGAGCCGGAACAGGTTGATCTGCGAAAGATAGATCGGGAAGTTCAGGAAGAAGTGCAGCGCGACACCAAGGAGTGCCGCCCACCAGACGCTGCGTCCCTCCGCGAAGCGCTGGAACACGAGCGCGATCATCGCGCCATGCAGCAGGCACACCATCAGCCGTTCCGCGAGAAAGCCGTGAAAGGCATAGAACGGAAGTGACGCGAGTTGCGGCTGACGCGCGAGCCGTTCGGCGATGAACCAGATTTCGCCGGCGCCGAAGCCGAGCCCTACCGCGAGCGCGACCGCGACCGCATTTTGCGGCGTGAGATGTTTGCGCAAGGACGGCAGCACGAGCGAGAACCACTTCGCCGGCTCCTCGATCAGCGGCGCATAGAACAGCGAGATCGCCGTCAGCAATCCGCCGGGCCCGATCCATTGCAGCAGCAGTTCGTGCAGCGGCAGCCGGATCAGATAG
>JAEZFA010000164.1 GCA_023417665.1 Pseudomonadota bacterium
GGGCAGGGCCACGAGACGCTGGTTGCAACGGTCGTCGGCGAGGCGCTGGAGATCGATCCGGAGAAAATCCGCGTAAGCCGCGCGCATACGCTGGATGTGATGCCGTCGAACAGCCCAGTCGGCAGCCGCATGGCGATCATGCTCGGCGGTGCAGCGTTTCATGCCGCGAACAAGCTCAAGCACAAGATGATTACGATTGCGGCGCACGATCTCGGCGTCGCACTCGATGATCTCGTGTGGAATGAAGGCACGGTGTCGAGCCGGAAAGATCCGGATCAGAAGCGCTCGTGGAACGACATCGTACTGATCGCGCACCGACATTACTACCGCATGCCGGAAGACATGGAGCCGGGACTGACGGCCCAGCACGTCATGCAGGTCCCGAACGGCGGAAAGCTGCCGACGGACGATGACCGCATCCAGATGTATCCGTGCTTCTCGTTCGAATTCCATGTCGTGCTGATGTCCATCGATCCCGATATCGGCAAGCCGGAATTCCGGCGCTATGTGATCGGTCACGACTGCGGCACGGTTATCAATCCGAAGATCGTCCACGGCATGACCATGGGCGGCATCGCGCACGGTATCGGTGCGGCGCTGCTCGAAGAGTTTGCCTATGACGAGCAGGGGCAACTGCTGACGCAGAGTTTCATGGATTACCTGCTGCCGTCGGCGCATGAAGTACCGAAGATCGAGACGGTGCATCAGGTGACGCCGTCGCCGCTGACAGTGTTCGGCCAGAAGGGATCGGGCGAGTCCGGCTATCTCGGCGCGCCGGCCGCGATCTCCGGTGCGATCAACGATGCGCTGCGTCCGCTCGGCATCAAGATGAACAGCCTGCCGCTGAAAATTACCAAACTCGGCGATGCGATCGCGGAAGCGCGTGCGAAAGCCGGCAAGGAAACCAAGCAATGATTATCGACTCTCACGGCCATCTCGTTCCGCCTGCGCTGCTCGAAACCATGAAGGCGAACAAGGAGAAATTCCCGTCGGTTCGCATGATCGAGGAAGGCGCAAGCCTCGCGTTTTCTTTCGCCGGGAACAAGCCGACGCGGCCGGTGTCGAAACCGCTGACCGACATTGCGGGCCGCATCGCCTGGATGGATCAGAACAAGATCGAGCGCCAGGTCGTGGGCGGCTGGGTCGACAGCTTCGGCTATGAAATGCCGGGCGAGGAAGGTGTCGCCTGGAGCGCGATGATCAACGATGCGCTGATGGCTGCGGCCAAGGAGCAGAAGCGTTTCGTGCCGCTCGCCACGGTGCCGATGCAGGACGGCGCAAAAGCGGCGCAGGTGCTGAAGCAGGCGATGGCGGCTGGCTTTCCGGGTGTCATGATCGGAACCTTGCCGCGCGGCGTCGGCAGCGTGCTCGACACCGAGGATCTGGAGCCGTTCTGGAAGGCGGCCGACGAAACCGGTGCCGCAGTTCATATTCATCCGAGCTTCGACGCGGGCGATCACCGCGTACACGATTACGGCATGGCGAATGGCGTCGGCCGTATCACCGACGCGATGGTTGCGGTGAGCCGGCTCGTCTATTCCGGTCATCTCGTAAAATACAAGAATGCGAAAGTGATCTGCGCCATGGGCGGTGCGGGCTTGCCGTTCATCATCGGCCGCCTGAAGCGCAATGCCGCGATCACGCCGAATGTCGGCGACCCGGACGAAGCATTGCGTCACCTCTACGTCGACACGATCCTGCATGACGCGCGGGTGTTGCGCTTCGTTGCGGATATTGTCGGCACCGACCGCATCATGATGGGCACGGACATGCCATTCCCCATCGGTGACGACCGGCCCCTTGAGATTGTGAAGGCGGCGGGCTTCAGCGAAGCCGAAGCGAAATCGATCAATGGCGGTCTTGCCGCGCAAATCTTCCGTATCCAGTAGGTGAACTGACGTGAAACTCGATATCGGCGGCGAAGAGCGTTTCGACGCGAAGATCGAACAGATCTGGACCATGGTGAACGATCCGGCGGTTCTGCAGCGCTGCATACCGGGCTGCAAGTCGATGACCGAAACCGCGCCGGATCAATACAAGATCGAACTGAATCTGAAGGTGGCATCCGTAGGCGGCACGATGGAAGGCGCAATCGGCCTTTCGGAAAAGACGCCGCCGAACCGCTGCCGGATTGAGGTCGAAGGTGCCGGCACGCTCGGCACCGGGAAGGGCGACGCGGTCTTCGAACTCCGCGAGGAGGGCGAGCAGGTCGTCATGAAATACGAGGGCACCGGCGACGTCGGCGGCCTCGTAGCAGGGGTAGGGCAACGCATCCTCAAAGGCGTCGCCAAACACCTGATCGGAAAGTTCTTCACTGCCTTTCGGGGCGAGATCCAAAAAGCAGCCGCGTAAGCTGCGAAAGACGACGAGCAACTTGGCACAGGGAAGGAGAAAGACCACAATGAAAAACGTAGTAAAAAAACTCTCGGCGGCAGCAATCGCTGCGGCCATGATCGCAGGGGTGACTGCGAAACCAGCGGCAGCACAGGCGCCGGTCGAACTTTCGATCGTTGTGTTCGGTGCGCCGTCGCTCGGCGCATTCCTCCCGCCGATCATCAAGAATCAGAAGCTGGACGCAAAGAACGGGCTCAACATTACGTTCCACGAGCGTACGCCCGATGCCTATGCCACCCAGTTCAACTCGGGGGAATTCAAGATCGGCGGCAGCGCCGCGCTCCTGACGGTCGGCCTTGCCGACACCCGCGGGTTGAAGGTGACCTACCTGTTCAACCTGTTCGATTTCTACGGCGCCGTCGTCACTTCGCGTGACAACGTCAAGACGCTCAAGGATCTCGAAGGCAAGGAACTCGCCGCAGCGCGCGGCACGACGAACTACAACATGTTCGAGTTCTTCGCGCGGAAGCAGGGCGTGGATGTCTCCAAGATCAAGGTCGTGAATACCGCGACGCCGGGTCTTGTTGGCTATGCGCTCGCCGACCGTGCGGACGCGATCCAGCTTTGGGAGCCGGCCTACACGCTGCTGCTCGCGAAGAAGTCGACGATCCGGACGCTTGATCTGAAACTTGCCGAAACCTGGAAGAAGTTCTCGGGTGGCACGGAAATTCCGTATCTCGGTGTCGCCGCGCATGCCGACTGGGTTGCGGCTAATCCGGAAGCGGTCGAGCGCCTCTACCGGACCTACAAGGAAGCGGCGGAGTGGGTGCAGAAGAACCCGGAAAAAGCGGCGGCGCTGATCTCGCCGAAGGCAACGCCGGAAGACCAGAAGTCGCTGGCGTCCCTCATCCGCGCGAACGAACGCCTCGGCATGAACGTCGTGGGTGCCGCCGAACAGCGCAAGCTCATTGATGCGGTTTACAAAGCCGGCATGGAGAATGGCTATCTGAAGACCGCGCCTTCGGCAGGTTCGGTCTACGCGAATCCGCTGAAGTAATGTCGTTCGGTATCAGCAAGCGTGCCATCCAGGCCGCCGTCAGCCTTGTCGGGCTGGCGGTGGTCTGGCA
>JAEZFA010000209.1 GCA_023417665.1 Pseudomonadota bacterium
CCCGCGCGTAATCTATTGACATAAAAATACTTATTTTGAAAGACGACTCCATCCTTCGCGACGGGCTGACCGTTGGGCTGAAGCTCGCCGGATTCAATCCCGACGCCGTCGACTGCTATGCCGATGCCGAAGTTGCGATGCGCGCCAATGCCTATGAGGCGGTCATTCTCGATGTCATGCTGCCGGACGGTTCAGGGCTGGATCTGTTGGCCGCGCGCAGGCAGGAGGCGGATACGACCCCGGTTTTGCTGCTGACCGCGAGGGATCAGGTTTCCGATCGCATCGCCGGTCTCGATAGCGGCGCGGACGACTATCTGGGAAAGCCTTTCGATCTCGACGAAGTTGCCGCGCGGCTGCGCGCGCTCCTTCGCCGCCGGGCGGGGCGGGCGAGCGCGCAGCTTTGCTGGCAGGATATTGCGCTCGATCCCGCAAGCTTCACGGTCACGCGCGGCGGAAAGCCGGTGGCGCTGACGCGCCGGGAATTTGCGCTTCTGCGTGTGCTCATGGAGCGACCGGGCCGGGTCGTCTCGAAGTCGACGCTCGAGGAGGCGCTTTACGGCTGGCAGGAAGGTGTCGAAAGCAACACCGTCGAGGTGCATGTGCATAATCTGCGCGCCAAGATCGGCCCCGACGTCGTGCAGACCGTACGCGTACTCGGCTACCGCGTGGGTGGCGTTTCGTGAACTCGATACGCTCGCGGCTCTTGCTGATTTTGCTGGTGACGACCGGCGTCGTCTGGCTGTGTGCCGCGGCCTGGATTTATTTCAGCACGCAGGCGCATGTGGAGCAGGTGCTCGATGCGCGGCTGCGCGAAGCGGCGCGGATGGTGAATTCGCTCCTGGCCGACAGAAGGATTGCACTCAATTCGATTGCCGATGCCGTCACCGATGTTCAAGTCGAAACGGTGCCGGGGGCTGCGTATAGCAAACAGCTTTCCTGTCAGATCTGGTCGCTTTCGGGCTCGCTGGTCGGTCAATCGCAAGGCGCACCGCAGGAGCGGCTTTCGCGAGCGAGCGAGGGCTATTCGTACACCGTGATCAATAACGAGACCTGGCGCGTGTTTTCGGTTTCGAACCAGGAGCGTGGCGTGCAGGTCATGGTCGGCGACAATCTCCAGGTCCGCCAATCGCTCGTAAACGATGTCATGCTCGGCACGTTGCTGCCGATGGCGCTGGTTCTGCCGCTCGGTGCGCTGATGATCTGGTTTTCGGTCCGCCGGGGCATCAAGCCGTTGGACAACATGGCGCACGCGCTCTCCGCGCGGGAAGCGAGCGACCTCGGTCCGATCGGGTCGGGTGCCGAACCCTCCGAGTTGCGTCCGGTGCTTGGTGCGATCAATGGCCTGTTCAAGCGCGTGGAGCTTGCGCGAGAACACGAGAAAACCTTCACCGCTTTTGCAGCACATGAGTTGAAGACGCCGCTTGCGGGCCTCAAGGCGCAGGCGCAGATCGCGCTTGCGACCGAAGACAATGCAACCCGCGCGCATGCGCTCACGCAGATCGCAAGCAGCGTCGACCGCTCGGCACGCATGGTCCGGCAGTTGCTGGATCTCGCTGAAGTTGATGCGAAAGACGACCGCTTTTCTCTGCGAGCATCCTCGATCGACAAGGTCGTCGAAGGCGCATTGCTCGCGGTTGATGTCCTGCGCGCGAAGCAGGACATTGCGGTTCTTGTCACCGGCGAGCGCGACGGCGATATCGTTTGCGAGTTGCAGCTCGCCACGACCGCCTTGCGCAATGTGCTCGAGAACGCCGTCCTGCAATCGCCGGCAGGCGGCGATGTCAGGCTATCGATCGAGCGGGACGGATCCTTTGTTCGTTTCAGCGTTGCCGATTCCGGCCCCGGGATGACCGAAGAAGAACTAAGCCATGCACGGGACAGGTTTTTCCGAGGGCGCGATCAAAGAAGCTCCGGAACCGGGCTGGGGCTTGCGATTGTGGATACCGTTCTCAGGCGGGTCGGCGGCACCTTCGCAATCGTCAATCGCGAAGGTGGCGGCCTCGTCGTCACGCTGTCATTTCCGAAAGCATAGTAGCCGCGCGTTACTTTGCCTTCTTGCGCGCGTCGTTGATGACGAGCGTGAACATTTTTTCGTCCAGCGCCGAAGCGACGCGATACTTTCCCACCAGATAGCCCGGCGTTCCGGCAAGGCCGATCGCTTCTGCATGTTCGCTGTTGCGCGAAAGCGTCTGCGCGATTTCGCGGCGCGATGATTTCAATGCTTGTGCCAGCTTGCCGGCATCGACGCCGGCGGCGTTGGCGGTTTTCGTCATCGTCGCTTCGTCGGCGCGGCCGCTCATGGACATCAGCGCATTGTGGACGGCTTCGTAGCGGCCCTGCTTGTGCGCGGCGAGCGCCAGTTGCGCGCCGACGACAGAGGCGGGCGTCAGAATGGGCCAGTCCTTGTAAAGCACCCGGACGTCGCCGTCCTTCTTGACTGCCGCCTCCAGCGGCTTGGTGGCGCGACGGCAGTAGGGACAATTGTAATCGAAGAAATTCAGGATGGTGAGGCTGCCGTCTTTGTTGCCGCCGACCGGGATTGTCGGATCGGCGTAGAGTTCTTCCAGTGCGGAATCTTTTGCGTGAGCCGAGCCAAGAAATCCTTGCGCCAGCACGGCACTGGTCGCTGTGAAAAGCAGCAAACCGCGCCGCGAGAGCAGGGCGCCGGATTCCAAGGCCGGCGGTAGGCCGTCGAACGTCTTCATCAGGAACCTCCATTGCATGGAACCTGCATCAAGCCGTCGCCCCTTAAGTCAGGCTTAAGGTGCGAATGGCTGATGACGAAAAATCAGCGCGAGAATTGCAATGAATGAAGGATTGTCCCGGCGCGTGTTTATTGCCGGCGCCGGAGCCATAGCTGTCGCCGGATGTACAACGGTCGAGGTGCCGGAACGGAAACCGGTGGCTTCGCTGCCGCCTGCAGCGCCTGCGATGTACCAGGCGCTTCCGGAGGAACAGTTTCCAGTCCCGGCCGTGAACATTGCAGAGCTCGACCGCAGGTTCTGGCGCGTGCTCGTCGACTATCCGTCCGATGAGAAAATCGGGACGCTGATCGTCGATACGCCGAACAAATATCTGTATCACGTCCGGCCGAACGGCCGTGCGGTCCGCTACGGAATCGGCGTCGGGCGCGAAGGCTTTGCGTGGTCGGGGCGTGCCATCGTCGCCTACAAGCGGGCTTGGCCGCGATGGACGCCGCCGGATGACATGATCGCCCGGCAGACGGAACTGGAGAAGTACAGCATGCGCAACGGCGGCATGCCGCCGGGTCTCGCCAATCCGCTCGGCGCTCGCGCGCTCTATATCCACGAGAACGGGCGCGACACGCTCTACCGGCTGCACGGCACTGCCGAAGCGTTCTCAATCGGAAATGCGGTGTCGTCCGGCTGCATCCGGCTGCTCAATCAGGATGTCATTCACCTTCACGAGCAGGTGCGCGACGGCAGCCCGATCCTTGTTATTCCGGACCCGTCGATGATGGTTTCCCATGTCGGTTAAGCAGGCCGGGCAACGGAATAGTGCCGACATGATCACCGCGGCGATTTGCGGATGCTGGCAACCTTTGCCGAATGGCGTAGAATGATCGGCAGCTCCGTTCCGGGAGTGCAGGTCAGGTCGCGCGGCGATCGAAAAAGTTATCCGGCATGCGGAAGAAATCCGTTGAAGACCGCGGCAACGACCGTTCAGCGATCATCTATCGCGCGTTGCGTCACGCGATCATGGAGCAGGCGCTGGCGCCGGGGGCGAAGCTTCCGGAAGACTCGATCGGCGAACAGTTTGGCGCCAGCCGTACGATCGTGCGGCATGTGCTTGCGCGTCTTGCCGCCGAGGGGTTGGTCGAGCTCCGGCGAAACCATGGCGCGACGGTTGCCGAACCGAGCTGGGAGGAAGCGCGGGATACGTTCGAGGTCCGCAGCGCGGTGGAGGAGCGCGTCGTCGCGAAGCTTGCCGGCAAGTTGACCAAGGAGCAGATCGCGAGGCTGAAGTCGCATGTCGATGCCGAGGAAAAGGCGCGCGGCAACAACGAGCCGCTCTCGATCCGGCTTGCGAGCGAGTTTCACGTTCTGCTCGCAGAGATTACGGGAAGCACCGTGCTGCAGCGCTACGTCAACGAGCTTGCGTCACGCTGCGGGTTGATGCTGGCGCTCTATAGCCGGCCGCATTCTTCGGAATGTGCTGTGACCGAGCACCGCGACATCATCAATGCCTTGATCAAGGGGGACAGCGCCCGCGCCAGAGCGGTGATGACCAGTCACCTGGATGCCGTCGTCGCGCGTGCCGTTATTCCTGCCGCGGGACCAAGGGAGCGCGAAATTGCCAAGGTGCTGGAGCGCTACGCCGTAGCCGCAAAGCCGGCGACACAAAGCCGCCGGCCGAAGAAATAGGATTATGCGTCGATGCCGTTGCGGGTAAGCAGGCGTTCGGCGCTGTCGTTCCACACGTCCATCTGCACGATCAGGCCGTCGCGTACGACAAAGCGGTCGACGTAGCGATTGCCTTCGAAGGGCGTTCCATCGGGCCATTCGCCGTAAAGCGTGCCGGTGTTGTAAACGATGGTTTCGTTGATGGCGGGACAGACGTCGGTCCGCTCCATCTTCTTCTTCACCCATTTGTAGCGCTTGGCGTTGAACGCAGTACTCTCGCGCGGATGCGTGAACCTGCGACCGCCGGTGAAGGTGAGTTTCAAGTCCTGCGAAACGAATTTCGCGGCGGCCTCGACGTCGGGAATCATCGAAGCAACCAGAAAACTTTCGACGATCTTGGCGGCGTATTCGCTCTCGGTGGTTTCTGGATTTTTCGCGGTGGCGGGCATTTCAATCTCCTGTGGCGGCTTCGCGGTGTCTCCTGCGCGATGCGATGGCGGTAAATCCTCGCTCCAAATGCAGGAACCGGGCCGCAGCGCGAAAGCCGGAAAGCCGGGATATCTACGCAATATCGTATACGATATTGTATACGAAATGGGCGGTTCCACCGCGCCACTGCCCATCCCTTAAGCGATGCCGGGCGGCTCTCTGGGCAACGGCAGCCTTTTCAATGGCTTACGGTTGGCACGGCGATTGCGATGCCTCTCCCCAAGTTCACATCTAATCGGGAGGGTTGCATGGCAATCTCAAAGGGATTCTCCAAACTCCGCCGGGCCGTTCTGGCGGGATTTGCAATAGCGATCGTGGGCGGCGCCATTCCGGCGCAGGCCCAGGAAGTCATAAAGTTCGGTCTCGTTGCTGCGCTGTCGGGCCAGTCGGCGCGCTCGGGCGAGGCGATCACCCGCGGGCTTGCGATCGCAATCGACGAGATCAACGCAAAGGGCGGCGTGAACGGCAAGAAGGTCGTGCTCGTCACGCGCGACGACGAAAGCAACCCCGCAAAAGGCGTGCTCGCTGCACGCGAACTCGTGCAGCGCGAGCAGGTTGCGGTGCTGTTCGGCGGTCTCGACACGCCGGTCTCGCTTGCGATCGTGCCGTTTGCCAACCAGATGAAAATCCCGTTCATCGGCGTGTGGGCAGCCGGTACGCCGATCACCCGGAACGGCGCCAAGGAAAACTATGTGTTCCGCGTGTCTGCGGTCGACGCAATCGTCGGCGAGGCGCTCGTGAACTACGCCGTCAAGAAATACAGCGCGAAAAATCCCGGCATGATCCTCGTCAACAATGCGTGGGGTGAATCGAACGAGAAGGGCCTGAAAGCGGCGCTCGCAGCCAAGTCGATGAAGTTCGCGGGCGTCGAGAAGTTCGAGGGCAACGACGTCGACGTCGTTCCGCAACTGACACGCCTTCGGGCCGCGGGTGCCGATGCGCTGTTCATGGTCGGCAACGTGGGGCCGTCCGCGATCGTCGTGAAGTCGCTCGACCGGATGGGCTGGAACGTGCCGATCATCTCGCATTGGGGCCCGGCCGGCGGCCGCTTCTCCGAACTCGCGGGACCGAGCGCCTCCAAGGTGCATTTCATCAAGACCTACAGCTTCTCGGGCAAGCTTTCGCCGAAAGGGGAGGCGGTGCTCGCGGCGCTGAAGAAGAAGTATCCGGAGATCAAGTCGCTTGCGGATATTACGCCGGCGGTCGGTATCGCAAATGCCTATGATGCCGCGCACCTCGTCGCGATCGCGATGAACAAGGCGAAGTCGACCGAAGGCCCGAAAGTGCGTCTCGCGATGTACGAAATCGACAACTACGAAGGCCTGATCAAGACCTATGCCAAGCCGTTCACGCCGGAGAACCAGGACGCACTCGGCGCGGACGATTACCTCTTCACCTACTTCAAGGAAGGCGAAATCCTTCCGCTGACGAACTAGGCAATCCTGAATGGAGCGCGGCATTGCCCCCGCGCTCCATTCACCGCTTCACGGCAAGAGAAAGTAGCCATGCTGATTATCCCGGCGATCATTTCCGGCCTTGGTCTCGGCAGCATGTACGGGCTGATCGCGCTCGGCTTTCACATCACTTACTCGGTATCGAACACGGTCAATTTCTCCCAGGGCTCGTCGATGATGCTCGGGGCCGTGCTCGGCTATGTGTTCGCGATCCGCTACGGGATGCCGGTACCGATCGCCGTGGTGCTGTCGCTGCTTTGCTGCGCCATGTTCGGCCTTTTGGTGGAGCGGTTTTTGGTGCGGCCCTTCGCGGAGCGCGGATCGAACGCCTGGCTGATGGCGACGGTCGCCGGCGGCATCGTGCTCGATAACATCGTGCTCTTCACTTACGGCAAGGAGCCGCGCAGCTTTCCGTCGCCGCTTGCGCAGAAGCCGGTCGAGATCTTCGGCTCCGGCGTCTATCCGCTTCAACTCGTCATTCCGCTGGTCGGCGTCGGTATTGCGTTCGCGCTGCATTTCGTGGCGCAGCGGACGAGGCTCGGAAAGGCGCTGCTCGCCACCGTGCAGAACCCGGATGCGGCGCGACTGATGGGCATCAACGTGCGGCTTGTGATCGCGATTTCGTTCATGATCTCGACGGCACTTGCGGGCCTTGCCGGTCTGTTGATTGCGCCGCTTTTCAACGTCCATTCCGATATGGGAACGCTGTTCGGCATCAAGGCTTTCGCGGTCGCGATCCTCGGCGGCATTACCTCGGCCTGGGGCGTCGTGCTCGCCGGTCTTGCCTATGGGCTGATCGAAGCGCTGGTCACGACTTATCTTGGATCGGTCTATACTCAGATCGTCACCTTCTCGCTTGTCATTCTCGCGCTTGCGATCATGCCGAACGGGCTGTTCGGCCGGGAAGCGGTGAGCAAGGTATGATTTTTCACCGGGACAAGTTCGCGTTCTACGCCAACACCGCAGCCATCGTCCTGCTCACGGCGGGTTCGGCCTATTACGCATGGGCCGCCAAAGGCTATGCGCCCTTCGTGCTGGCCTTGCTCGCGATCAACATCGTGGTCTGCGTCGGCCTGAATGTTCTGCTTGGTCTTGCCGGACAGGTTTCGCTCGGCCATGTCGGCTTTTATGCGATCGGCGCCTATACGGTCGCAATCCTGACGATGAAGGGCGTGAGTTTCTGGTTTGCGCTGCCGCTCGCGGTGCTGCTTGCGGGTGCGGTCGGCACGCTGCTCGCCATTCCGGCCTTGCGTGTCACCGGACCTTATCTGGCCATGGTCACGATTGCATTTGCGTTCATCGTCCATCACGGCACGATCGAATGGCACGGGCTTACCGGCGGTGCGAACGGACTGATCGGCCTGGTGGCGCCGAGCCTGTTTGGAACTTCCTTTGCCGAACGCGAGATGGCGATCCTTGCAGTTTTGCTCGCAGGGCTTTCGCTCTTTCTTTTCCAGCTGATCGCGCGCAGCGCATGGGGCAAGGCGATGGTCGCGGTGCGCGACGCGGAGGTCGCCGCGTGCTCGGTCGGCCTCAACCCCGTGACCGTCAAGACCGCGGCCTTCACGGTGTCAGCGGGATTTGCCGGTCTTGCCGGCGGATTGTTCGCGCCGCTCCTGATGTTCGTGGCGCCGGATTCGTTTCCGTTCTTTCAGTCGATCCTCTTTCTGCTCGCGGTCATCATCGGCGGTGCGGGAAGCCTGTTCGCGCCGGTGGTAGGCAGCCTCGTGTCGGTCGTATTGCCGGAAACGCTTTCTTCGCTTGCCGAGTATCGGCTGCTGTTCTTCGGCGCTCTCCTGCTTGCCGTGCTGTGGATCGCGCCGCGCGGCATCCTCGGCACGATCGAACACTGGCTGAAGCGGGTCGATCCGCGAAAGCCTGCACAGAACGGGTTCGACGTGGAAACCTTCCTGCGGCCGGACGGGAAAAACGCGTCGCTGCAGGTGAAGGACATCGGAATATCCTTCGGCGGCATCAAGGCCGCGGCGGGCGTGAGCTTCTCGGCGGAGCCCGGCAAGGTGACCAGCATCATCGGTCCGAACGGAGCAGGGAAGACCACCGTCCTGAACATGGTTGGCGGCTTCTACAAGCCCGACAGCGGCAGCATCGCGCTGAACGGAGAAGAACTCGGCGGCGCGCCGGCCTGGAAGATTACTCGTCGTGGCATCGCGCGCACTTATCAGACAACAAAGCTTTTCGGCACCATGAGCGCGCTCGACAATCTGCTCATTGCAATGCGCGCAGGAAAGCTCGGCAATCCTTTCGCGCCGCTGCCCGCGCAGGACGCGGTTCTCGCCGCCGAGGCGTTGCTCCATTTTGTCGGCTACGAAGGACCGCTCGCGGCGCCGGCCGACGATCTTCCGCATGTCGATCGAAGGCTGGTCGAGATTGCCCGTGCGCTGGCGTTGCAGCCGCGGGTCTTGCTGCTCGACGAACCGGCGGCGGGGCTGATGCGGTCCGACAAGGATCGGCTCGCAAAACTTCTTCGCCGGATTGCCGATCTCGGCATCGCCGTCATTCTGGTCGAGCACGACATGCTGCTCGTCATGGGTGTATCCGATCACATCGTGGTGTTCGATTCCGGCGTACCGATCGCCGCCGGCACGCCGGCCGAAATCCGTCACGATCCGAAGGTGCTGAAGGCTTATCTCGGCGATAGCGGTTCGCGTGCGCGGCCGCGCGCAACGGCATGGGACGGCTCGCATGATGCGGTGCTGACGACCGTAAAGCTGACCGCCGGTTACGGTGCCGCGCCCGTGCTCGAGGCGCTCGATTTCGATGTCCGGCCGGGTGAAGTCGTGGCGCTGCTCGGCGCGAACGGCGTGGGCAAGTCGACCACGATGCGCGCGCTTTCCGGATTGAAGCGTCCGGTCGCCGGCGAGATCGTGCTGCTCAACGAGCCGATTCAGGAACAACCCGCACACCGGATTGCAGCGATGGGGCTTTCGCTGGTGCCGGAGGGGCGGCAGGTGTTTCCGGAAATGTCGGTGCTCGACAACATCAAGCTCGGCGCGCAAACCCGGAAACACGTCGATTTCGATGTCGAGATCGAGGCGGTCCTGAAGCGCTTTCCGCGGCTGCGGGATCGCATCGACAGCCGCGCGGGCCTGCTTTCGCGCGGCGAGCAGCAGATGCTTGCGATCGCTCGCGGGCTGATGGCGAAGCCCAAGATTTTGCTGCTCGACGAGCCTTCGCTTGGGCTGGCGCCGGCGATGGTGAACGAGCTGTTCGATATTCTGGCGGAACTGCGCGACGAAGGCGTCACCATTCTTCTGGTTGATCAGATGGCAACACTCGCGCTTACGATCGCGGATCGCGGCTATGTGCTGGAGTCCGGCCGTATCGTGCAAAAGGGCGATGCGCAGGACCTGGCCAAGGACGCAAGTCTCGAAGCGGCCTATCTCGGAAAAGCAAAGTCTGCCTGACATGCGGGAAGCACTGGATTTCGTACTGCGCGGCGCGCGCTTTCGGCACGGGGGCGCGGAGCGGCTGGCCGATATCGGGATCAGGAACGGCGTGATTGCCGCAATAGACGCCGCGATCACTTCCGACGCGCGTTCTTTCGATGCCGGAGGCAGGATCGTGATTCCGGGATTCGTCGATACGCATATCCATCTCGACAAGTCCTGCATCTTTCATCGCTGCAAGATCGAGAAGGGCACGCTGCAGGAAGCGATCTCCGAAGTCGCCGCCGCGAAGCGGGACTTCACGGAAGCGGACATTTACGACCGCGCGCGACAAACGCTGGAGAAAGCCATTGTCCGCGGCACGACGCATATGAGGACGCATGTCGAAGTCGATCCGCGCATCGGCCTGAAGGGATACGATGCCATTTCCCGCCTCAAGCGCGATTACGCATGGGCGATTGATCTGGAGATCTGCGTCTTTCCGCAGGAAGGCCTGCTCAACGATCCCGGCACCGACGAGTTGCTCGTCGAAGCCTGCGAGCGCGGCGCCGACCTGATCGGTGGATGTCCCTATACCGATAGCGATCCCAAGGGGCATACCGCGCGCATCTTCACGCTTGCGCAGCAATATGATCTCGATATCGACTTTCATCTCGATTTCGATCTCGATCCGCAGCGCATGGATCTCGACGAGATTTGCCGCCAGACCACGGCGCACAAGTGGGGCGGGCGAGTTGCCATCGGACATGTCACGAAACTTTCGGCGCTTGCGCCGGAGGCGTTTGCTGCGAAAGGCAAGGAGCTCGCGGAGGCCGGCGTGGCGGTTACGGTGCTGCCCGCGACCGATCTCTTTCTGATGGGGCGCGCGCATGATCATAATGTGCCGCGCGGGGTGACGCCTGCGCACAGACTTCTTGCGCATGGCGTGAACTGCTCGCTTGCCACGAACAACGTGCTCAATCCGTTCACGCCGTTCGGCGACTGCTCGCTCGCACGCATGGCCAATCTGTACGCCAACATCGCGCAGACCGGCACGGTGGAAGAGATCGCAAGCTGCTTCGACATGGTGACCGAGCGTCCGGCAAAGCTGATGAACCTGCGAGGGTACGGCATCGGTGTCGGGAACGCGGCCGACTTCGTGGTGCTCGATTGCGAGAGCGCATTCTCTGCGGTGGCCGAGATCGCGCAGCCTGTCGTCGGCTTCAAGCGCGGCGTGCAGACCTTCTCGCACGCACTTCCCGTCATTCACCGTCCGGCCTGAGCCTGCGGCTTGTTTCTGCGGGGCGGTGGCGTTGCGCGCGATAAACCGCTTTACCCCTGTTGCGCCCGCAGTAGAGTGCGGCCGGACGTAAAAGGTTCGGGAAGATGCAGCGGGATCTTGAAGGAATTGTCGTCGTGTCGCTGGAGCAGGCGGTCGCGGCACCCTATGCGTCATCGCGGCTTGCCGATGCCGGCGCACGCGTGATCAAGATCGAGCGGCCGGAGGGCGATTTCGCGCGCGGTTACGACGAGCTTGTGCATGGCGAAAGCGCCTATTTCGTCTGGCTGAACCGCGGAAAGGAATCGATCGCTCTCGACCTGAAAAAATCGGCGGACACAGAATTGCTTTCGCAGATGATCGCGCGCGCCGATGTTTTCATTCAGAATCTCGCGCCGGGTGCCGCGGACCGTCTTGGCTTCGCACCGGATAAGCTCCGTGCTGCGAACCCGCGCCTTATTACCTGTTCCATTTCCGGATACGGCGAAGACGGTCCTTATCGCGATCTGAAAGCCTATGACCTGCTTGTGCAGGCCGAGAGCGGCTTGTCTTCGATTACCGGCAATGAACATGGTACTGCGCGTGTCGGTGTTTCGGTCTGCGACATCGCCGCGGGCATGACGGCATTTCAGGGTATCCTGCAATCGCTGTTCGCGCGGGAGCGCACGGGACGCGGGCGGCACGTTGCGGTGTCGCTCTATCATGCGTTGTCGGACTGGATGAACGTTCCCTATCTTCAGTTCGTCTATGGCGGGAAGGTGCCGGAGCGTGCAGGACTGAGCCATCCGACGATTGCGCCTTACGGCGTTTACGAGTGCGGGGACGGAAAGTCCGTCCTGATCTCGATCCAGAACGAGCGCGAATGGGCGTCGCTATGCAGTGAAGTTCTGGGCGATGCGGCCATCGCAACCGATGCGCGGTTCTCGGGAAATTCGAAGCGCGTTGCCAACAGGCCTGCGCTGGACGCGATCATCGCGGGCGTGTTTGCGGCAGCACCACGCGAGCGCATCGTCGAGAAACTTGAAAGCGCGCGGGTCGCGTATGGTCGCGTAAGTACGCTTGAAGACGTGGCTCGCCATCCGCAGAATCGCTACGTCGAGGTGGACACGCCGACGGGTCCTGTGCGCTGCCTTGCGCCGGGTGCGATCCTGGATGGCGCTTTGCCCGCCTTCGGGCCGGTTCCGGCGCTCGGCGAACATTCCGAAGCGCTGCGCCGCGAGTTCTCGCGCAAGTAGGAGCTGCTGCGTCCCGGACGCGGTCTGCGGCAACGCGTCAGGCAAGCTGGCCCGCGGATTGCATAATTCCACGCCAGTTTGACGAATTCCCCGGCGTAGCCCCGTGCACAGCGACAGCAATCTGAAAATCGTCATCGTGGACGACAGCCCCGTGCGCGCGGCGATCCTTGAAGAAGGCTTGCGCGATGCCGGGCACCGGCATGTCATCCGGATCGAGGGGACGGAAAACCTTCTTGAGCGCATCTACGGCATCGATCCCGACGTCATCCTGATCGACCTCGAGAATCCGAGCCGCGACGTGCTCGAGCACATGTTTCACGTCAGCCGTGTGGTGAAGCGGCCGATTGCGATGTTCGTCGATCAGAGCGACAGCGCCTCCATTGCGGCGGCCGTCGATGCCGGGGTGTCGAGCTACATCGTCGATGGCCTGAAGAAAGACCGCATCAAGCACATTCTCGACATCTCGATCTCGCGCTTCAACGCCTTCTCGCGCATTTGCACGGAGCTCGAGCAAACGCGATCCGCGCTCGAAGAGCGCAAGGTCATCGATCGCGCCAAAGGCATCCTGATGAAGCGAAAGAACCTTTCCGAAGAACAGGCCTATGCGCTGCTTCGCACCAGCGCGCAGAACGAAAAGAAAAAAGTCGCCGACATTGCGCAGTCCATCATCACGGCAGCAGAGTTGTTGAAATGATCGAGAAACCAAAACTGCGGATCGGTTTCATTCCGCTCGCGGATGCGGCGGCGCTGATCGTTGCCGTCGACAAGGGATTTACCGCCGAGGAAGGGCTCGAGGTCGAATTGGTCCGCGAAGTGTCCTGGTCGAATGTGCGCGACAAGCTCAATATCGGGATGTTCGATGCCGCGCATCTGCTGGCGCCGGTGGCAATCGCATCCAATCTCGGGATCGGCCACGTCAAGGTGCCGATCATCGCGCCCTTCAATCTCGGGCTGAACGGCAACGCGATCACGGTAACCACGGCGCTGCATAAAGCCTTGCGGGACAAGGCGGAAGGCGATCTCAGCGACCCCGCGGTTTCGGCGAAGGCCCTCGCGGCCATCGTCGAGGAGCGCAAAAGAAAAGGCGAGCCGCCGCTCAATTTCGGCATGACCTTTCCGTTCTCGACCCACAACTACCAGCTCCGTTTCTGGATGGCGTCGGCAGGGGTCGACCCCGACGAGGATGTGCAGATGGTCGTGCTGCCGCCGCCATTCATGGTCGAGAGCATCAAGAACGGCCACGTCGACGCGTTCTGTGTAGGCGCGCCATGGAATTCGGTCGCGGTCGATCTCGGGATTGCACATATCCTGCATTTCGTTTCCGAGATTTTGCAGCGTGCGGCGGAGAAAGTGCTTGCGACCCGCGTGACCTGGGCAAAGGAGAATCCTGAAACCTTGCGCGCTCTGGTGCGGGCGCACGCGAAGGCGGCGGCCTATATCGAAGACGAGAGAAACCGGGACGAGGTTTCGGACATTCTTTCCACGCCGGAACGCCTGAATGTCGCGCCGGAGATCACGCGGCGAACGCTGGATGGACGCCTGAAAGTTGCTCCGGACGGGGAGCTTCGCGGCAGCGACCGCTATCTCATGGTCGGCAGGCGTGGTGCGGCAAGGCCGGACCCCACGCAGGCGTCGTGGCTCTATGCGCAGATGGTGCGCTGGGGGCAGGCGCCGCTTTCGAAGGAACTGCTGCTCGCGGCACGCGAAACCTTCCGTCCCGATATCTATGACGAAGTGCTTGGCGAGGGCGATCTGCCGCCGGCCGGTGAACCTGCCGATGGTGTCGGTGCCTTCGATGGCACCGCGTTCGATCCGCTCGATGTTGAAAAGCACCTGGCGCAGTGGACGGTTCGGAGGCGGTAATCCGGTTGCGGTGCACAATATCTGCGCAGCCCCGGTTCGTGCGCATAGGTCAGGCCAGTAAATCCGCCATTTCCATCGCCGCGTGTTTCGGCACGAGATCGTGGATTCTGCCGCGCTTATCGTCTTGCTGCATGCAGCATCCTGACGCTTGAATTAGTCCAACTCGAATCGTGCCGACGATGAAGTCGGTGCGTGGTCCAATGAAGGACCGAAAGCAGCGACGCCGCTGAACTGACCGCGCAACGCGCGCGGGAAAGTTCGCGGCGTTTTTTGTTTTTCGGCCGTCGCAACGAAAACAGAGGGGAATGAGATGAAGAAAACGGGCAAAGGCATCGTGCGGCGTGACGTGGATCGCCGCGACTTTCTGAAGAAAAGCGCGAGCACGGCGGCGCTGTTCGCCGCGGCAAAGCTCGCGCTGCCTGCGGGCGCTGCCTTCGCGCAATCGGGGCCGGAAGTGAAGGGCACCAAGCTCGGCTACATCGCGCTGACCGATGCCGCGCCGCTGATCATCGCGCAGGAGAAGGGCTTTTATGCCAAATACGGCCTGACCGAGATGCAGGTGCTCAAGCAGGCATCATGGGGCGCCACGCGCGATAACATGGCGCTCGGCACCAAGGCCAATGGCATCGACGGCGCGCACATCCTTCGTCCGAAGATCCATCTCTATTCGTCCGGCATCACCATGCAGAACAAGCAGCCGGTGCCGATGTATACGCTGCTCAACCTGAACTACGATTGCCAGGGGATTTCGGTTTCCAATGAGTACAAAGACCTCAAAGTCGGTACCGACTCGTCGGCGCTGAAAGCTGCCTTTGCGAAGAAGAAAGCGGAAGGCAAGGAGGTCAAGGCGGCGATGACCTATCCCGGCGGTACGCACGACGTCTGGCTTCGTTACTGGCTCGCCGCCGGCGGCATAGATCCCGACAAGGATGTTTCCACCATCGTCGTTCCGCCTCCGCAGATGGTCGCGAACATGAAGGTCGGCAACATGGATTGCTTCTGTGTTGGCGAGCCGTGGAACGAACAGCTCGTCAATCAGGACATCGGCTTTACGGCGCTGACGACTGGCGAACTCTGGTTCAACCACCCGGAGAAAGTGCTCGGCATGCGTGCCGACTGGGTCGATGCAAATCCCAGGGCTGCCAAAGCCATCATGATGGCGGTGATGGAAGCGCAGCAATGGTGCGACAAGTTCGAGAACAAGGAAGAGATGGCCACGATCATCGGCAAGCGGCAGTGGTTCAATGTGCCGGTGCCGGACATCATCGGCCGCATCAAAGGCGACATCAATTACGGCCGCGGAAGGGTCGAAAAGGGCACCAAGCTCTACATGAAATTCTGGGGCGAGAAGGGCGAGGTGTCCTATCCCTGGAAGAGCCTCGATAGCTGGTTCATCACCGAGAATATCCGCTGGGGCAAGTTTGAGCCGACGGTCGATATCAAGGCGCTGGTCGACAAGACCAACCGCTCCGACCTCTGGACAGATGCCGCGAAAGCGCTCGGCCTCACCGCTTATCCAACCGGCGATTCCCGCGGCATCGAGAAATTCTTCGATGGCAAGACCTTCGACCCGGCGAACCCGCAGGCCTACCTGAAGAGCCTCTCCATCAAGCGCGTCGAAGTCTGACGAGAACATGCGGCCGGGCTGCGGCTTCCTCAGCCCCAACTCTTTGGGAGATCTCCGATGAACATGCCGATCAGAAAGACCGAGAAGGTCGTAGCCTTGCCGCAGGCGGCAGCGGAAGTGCTGCCGATGCCGACGGCGCCGGCGAAGCCTTTCCTTTCTCGCGCATTGCCGGTGCTGAGCGAGATTGCGGCGCGCGTCATTCCGCCTCTGATCGTACTCGCCTTGATCTTGGCGGTATGGCAATTGACAACGAGCGATCCGAAATCGTCGCTGCCTTCTCCGCTGAAGATCTGGCAGGACTCGAAGGATCTCATTGTCGATCCGTTCTTCGTCGCCGGTCCGCAGGATATAGGTCTCGGATTGCGGATCATGACCTCGCTCGAGCGGGTCGCTTATGGCTTCGGACTTGCAGCGATCGTCGGCGTGCTGCTCGGCGCGATCGTCGGCCAGTCGACCTGGGCCATGCGCGGGCTCGATCCGATTTTTCAGGTGTTGCGCACCGTGCCGCCGCTCGCATGGTTGCCGTTGTCGCTTGCGGCGTTTCGGGACGCGAATCCGTCGGCAATTTTCGTGATCTTCATCACCGCGATCTGGCCGGTCATCATCAATACCGCGGTAGGCATCCGGAATATTCCGCAGGACTACCGCAACGTCGCGCTAGTGCTGCGGCTGAATCCGCTGGAGTATTTCTACAAGATCATGGTGCCGTCAGCGGCGCCATACATCTTCACCGGGCTGCGTATCGGCGTCGGCCTGTCCTGGCTTGCGATCGTGGCCGCTGAAATGCTGACCGGGGGCGTGGGGATCGGATTCTTTATCTGGGACGCGTGGAATTCGTCGCGGCTCTCCGACATCGTGGTGGCGCTCATTTATATCGGCCTCGTCGGCTTCGTCCTCGATCGGCTTGTCGCCGGTGTTTCCACTTTGGTCACGCGCGGCACGGCGCAGTCGTAAGGAGCAGAAACATGTATTTGAAAATCGATCACGTCGACAAAACGTTCCGGCGCGGCGCACAGACAACCAACGTTCTTCGCGGCATCACGCTTGATGTTGCGAAGGGAGAATATGTCTCCATCATCGGCCATTCGGGCTGCGGAAAGTCGACGTTGCTGAATATTGTTGCGGGGCTGACCGGAGCAACGCAGGGCGGCGTCATTTTGGAGGGGCGGCAGGTCGATAGCCCCGGGCCAGACCGCGCAGTCGTGTTTCAGAACCACTCGCTGCTGCCCTGGCTCACGGTCTACGACAACGTGAGGCTTGCGGTGGACAAGGTGTTCTCCGGGACCAAGTCGCGTGCGGAGCGCGACGCCTGGACGCTGCACAATCTCGATCTCGTGCAGATGGTGCACGCGAAAGACAAGCGTCCGGCAGAAATATCGGGCGGCATGAAACAGCGCGTGGGTATCGCTCGTGCGCTTGCGATGGAGCCGAAAGTTCTTCTGCTCGACGAGCCGTTCGGCGCGCTCGACGCGCTGACGCGCGCTCATCTTCAGGACTCGCTGATGGCGCTGCACCAGAAGCTCGGAAATACCGTCATGATGATCACGCATGACGTCGATGAGGCGGTCCTGCTTTCCGACCGCATCGTGATGATGACGAATGGCCCGGCGGCGACGATCGGCGAGGTGCTCGACGTGCCGCTCGCCCGGCCGCGCAAGCGTCTCGAACTCGTTTCGGACCCCACCTACATCAAATGCCGTGCGGCCGTTCTCAAGTTTCTCTACGAGCGGCATCGCTATGTGGAGGCGGCCTGAAGTTCTTCGCGTTCAACCCGACAGGAGGTAAGCATGAAGCCAGCACAAGTCGAACTCGTTCAGAAGTCCTTTGCGGAAGTTGCACCGATCGCAGAGCAGGCAGCGGTGCTTTTCTACGGGCGCCTTTTCGAAATCGCGCCGGAAGTGAAGCCGCTGTTCAAGAGCGACATGTCCGAGCAGGGGCGCAAGCTCATGGGAACGCTCGGCGTAGTCGTGCGGGGACTCAGCGACCTTCCGAGCATCCTGCCGGCAGCAAGCGCGCTCGCGAAGAAGCATGTCGGTTACGGCGTGAAGGCGGAAGACTATCAGCCGGTCGGCGCCGCGCTTCTGTGGACGCTCGAAAAAGGTCTCGGCGAGAAATGGACGCCGGAAGTCGCGAGCGCATGGACCGAAGCCTATGTCACGCTCTCCGGTTACATGATCGGCGAAGCTTACGGCAAGGCGGAAGCGGCGGAATAGGAAGACGCGAATGAGCGAACCGCTCGTCGTCATCGGCAATGGCATGGCCGCTGCACGTTTCGTCGAAGAACTCGACGCAACGGCGCGCGGCCGCTTCGCCGTTGCCGTGATCGGCGCCGAACCGCATCTCGCCTATAACCGCGTGCTTCTCTCTTCCGTGCTTGCCGGCGAAGTTGAGCCGGATGAAATCGAGCTGAGAAATGCCGACTGGTGGCGCGCCCGCGGCGTGACGCTGCTTTACGGAAAAAGCGCCAATGCGATTGATCTCGATCGGCGCAAGGTGCGGCTTGAGGACGGTGCGGAGATCGGATTTTCCAGACTGGTGCTTGCGACCGGTTCAACGCCGATCCGGCTGCCAATCCCCGGTGCGACGCTTGCAGGCGTATCGACGTTTCGCGATCTTGGCGATGTCGAGAAAATCGCGGCGTCGGGCAACGCAGAATGCCGCGTCGTCGTCATCGGTGGCGGATTGCTCGGCCTTGAGGCGGCCTATGGCCTTGCGAAGCGCGGCGCGAAGGTCACGCTGCTGCATCTGATGCCGCATCTGATGGAGCGGCAGCTTGATGCCGCTGCCGCGGCGCTCCTGAAACGATCACTCGAGGCCATGTCGATCGAAGTCGTCTGCGAGGCGGACACCGCCGCGATCGAAGGCGAGCATGTGACGGGCGTGCGCCTGAAGGGAGGTCGCGTATTTGATGCGGACGCCGTGGTCATGGCGCTCGGCGTCCGGCCGAATGTCGAACTGGCACGCGCGGCGGGAGTTGCGGTCAATCGCGGCATCGTGGTCGATGACGGGCTCGAGACCAGCGCAGCCGGTATCTTCGCCATCGGCGAATGCGCCGAGCATCGCGGCGTTTGTTACGGCCTGGTAGAACCGGCTTACGAGCAGGCGCGGGTGCTGGCGAAAAATCTCGCCGGCAAGCCCGCGCGCTACGAGGGCTCGACGCTTGCGACCAATCTGAAAGTCTCCGGCGTTTCGGTGTTTTCGGCCGGAGAGTTTGCGGTGGCGGGCGAGGCGGAGAATATCGTGCTCTCCGATCCTTCCGCCGGGCTCTACAAGCGCCTCGTGCTGCAGAACAACAGGCTGATCGGCGCCGTGCTGATCGGCGATACCGCGGACGGGCTCTGGTATCTCGACCTGATCCGCAGCGGGCGCTCGGTTGCGGCCTTCCGAAACGATCTCGCCTTCGGGCGCGCTTATGTGGCGGAGGCGGCCTGACAATGTCCGCCGATTTCAGCCCGGACCAGAAACGCTACCTCGAAGGCTTCGCTTCGGGGCTGCAA
>JAEZFA010000244.1 GCA_023417665.1 Pseudomonadota bacterium
GGATGCCGTTGCCGGCCGCGACCGCGATCTCCTCGCTCTCCGCGCCCGCCACCGCTTCGGCCACGGCGCGGATGAGATTGTAGCGGCGATAGGCGAAGGCGCGCTCGTCGGCGAGGCGTTTGGTGCGCTCGGCAAATTCGCGGCGCAGTGCCTCCTCGGCCGCGCCGGCATTCTCTGCGGCATCCTTCAGCGTGTCGAGAAACGACGAGGCGGGCGTCATCCGGCTCTCCTGTTGCGCGGGTTGGCGCCGAGCGATGGCGTGTTTGGCGGAAGAGAGAGGGAGTCGAACCCACCAAGGACCGGCTCGCGGCCCTTCCCGGATTTGAAGTCCGGACGCCCCACCGGGGACGATGCTCTTCCGTTATTCGTGTCTTCTTCCTGGTCGCCGGCAGCGCGGCGAAACAGGTCGAGGCGGTGTTTATTGATCCTGCGCAGATCGCCTCGGCGGATTGTAACACCGTGGCGGTCAAAAAACTCCAGAATCTGAATGGCGACTTTGCGGCCGTTGTCGAGCTGATCGCGTAACTGGGCGGCATTGAAGCTGCCGTCCGGCGCCTGTTCCGCGAACTTCACGCAAATCGCAACCATTTCGGCGACGGTATCGCGCAGGAAAAAGTGGTCGTGGGCGACCTCGTCCACCTTGCCCGTGCGGGAGAGCACCTTGAAGAGGCGCCTGACGTCAGGCTCCTTGACGTGCAGCAGGCCGGAAATATCGCGAACACGCGGCGGCCGGAAACGCTCCTTGCCCGAAATCAGCGGCTGAATCTTCTTCCAGATGGCGTCGTCCTGCGGCGTCAGACGAACCTCATGGCTCGCAAGCCGCACCCATGCGCCGTCGAGCGCGATATCCTTGGCTCGTGCAAGACCGTCGAGAGCCGCGGCGAAAGCGGGTGCCGGCAACCGCAGTTCCATCTGCATGCGCAGCCGCTCGAACCCTATGCCGGCGAGATCGGGATTTTCCTTATGATAGACTTCCAGCGTTCCCATAATGGCGCGCTTCATCCGCTGCCAGTTTGGCTCGGAGATAGCCAGCTCGGTCTTTGCGGTTGCCAAACGAACGATACTAGCCTGCGCGAGCAACCGGGTTGCCTCCTGCGCACCCAACGCGCGGTCGCGAACAAAGGCCGACAGCTCGACATAGCCCGGCGCGCGTCCCAACAAAGCGGCCAGCGCTTCGTCGGCAGACTTCTCTGCGTGCGACTGGAGTTGCGCAATGCGCTCCGGCGTGCGGCGTTTGCGGGCCGGCGCACGCAAGTCGAGGAAGCGGCCGCCGGCAATCGTCCGCTGCGCAGTGGTATCGCGGAGTACATAGTGATCGCCGGACGCGGCGGCGATCGGACGTTCCAATACGAGTTGCACGAGCGAGTCCGTTCCGGGTGCCGCGGGTTCGTCCTGCAACAGCACAACGCGGGCACCAATCTCGGCAGCGGCATGGTGCAACCGCACCGGCATCCATTGCGTCAGCGGCTTCTGCTCGGAGGGCAGCACGCGAACGGAAACGTCGATCCGGTCGGTCGGCGCATGTAGTGCCGGATCCATCACGATGTCGCCGCGCGAGATCGCTTCCTTGCTGATTTTCTCACCGGTGAGATTGAGTGCGCAGCGATCGCCGGCAACACCGACTTCCGCTGGCTTGTTCTGCGCGTGGATCGCGCGGACACGCGCGGTCAGTCCGGAGGGACTGAGCATGACCGCATCGCCGACGGCAATGCGGCCGGAAAGCACCGTGCCGGTAACGACGGTGCCGGCGCCCTGCAGAACGAAGGAACGATCAACCGCGAGGCGAAAGCGGTTTTCCGACGGGCGCTGCGCCGTCGTCCGTGCCGCGGCAAAAAGTTTCGTGCGAAGTTCATCGATGCCCGCGCCAGTGACGCTCGATACGGCAACGATTTCGGCGTCGCGCAAGCCGGTCGATGAGACGGTGTTAGCAATCTGCGCCCTGACTTCGGCGAGGCGTTCCTCGCTCACCATGTCGGACTTCGTGACGGCCACAATCCCCTGCGTCACGCCGAGCAGATCGACGATCGCAAGATGCTCCATGGTCTGGGGCATCACGCCGTCATCGGCCGCCACCACAAGCAGCACGAAATCGATGCCGGTCGCGCCGGCAAGCATGTTGTGAACGAACTTTTCGTGGCCCGGCACGTCGACGAAACCGAGCGTAGTTCCGCTTTCATCCGGCAAATAGGCAAAACCGAGATCGATGGAAATGCCGCGTTTCTTCTCTTCCTTCAGGCGATCGGTATCGACGCCGGTGAGCGCGCGAACAAGCGAACTCTTGCCGTGATCGATATGCCCTGCCGTGCCGATGATCATGATACGGGCTCCGGCAGCGGCATTTCCGCGAGCTTCTTCGCGCGCTCCTTATCGTAGTCGTTCATGGACGCGCGCACTGGATCGATGAACGGCGTCGCGAGCTGGCTGCCGCCATACTGCCCGCGCAAGAGCCACATGAGCGCCGATACCGGATCGCGCGGCACGCCGGCCCCGAGATGATAGGCAGCACCCAGCATGGCCTGCGCGTCGGCATCCCCGCGCGCGGCGGCTTTGTCCCACCACTTCACTGCCTGCGCGGCGTCACGCTCGACCCCGAGCGCGTTGTGATAGATCAGGCCGAGACGGGTCATCGACGCGGCATTGCCTTGCGCGGCAGCCGCTTCCGCCCAGTACTTCGCATCTTTGAAATCCGGCGCGATGATCTCGCCTTCGAGCAGCATCCACGAGAGCATATCCTGCGCCGCGGCGTCGCCCTGTTCCGCCGCGGACCGGTACAATTCCGCAGCGCGCTCTGCGCTCTCCTCTACCCCTTCGCCCTTGAAGTAGGCCGCCGCGAGATTGCGCTGTCCGGCTGCGTCACCGCTCGCCGCGGCGGCCGTAAGCCATTTGATCGCAAGCGCCGGATCGCGGTCGACGCCAAGGCCTTCGGCAAAGCAGGCGCCGATATTGTTCTGCGCCCGGCCCACGCCCTGATGCGCGAGCGCCCCCCAGATCGCGAGTGCGGCTTCGTAATTACCCTCTTGCGAGGCTTCGAAGGCAAGCCGCATCTGCTCGGCGACCGTGGCGCTTTCGGCCGCGCCTGCGGCATTCTGCTTTCCGGCGAACCAGGCCATCACGCCGTCTCCACGCGAAGGCGTGCGAGATTCTCGACGAATGCGTCTTCCCGCTCCAGACCGCGCAGATCGAAAACCAGCGCCTGATCCTCGATTCTGCCGATCACCGGAACGGGCAAGGCACGGAACGCATTGGAGAGTGCGGTGATTGCGCGGCCTGCACGCTCCTTGCTGCGCACCGCAATGCCGGCGCTCGGAATCGTCTCCTGCGGCAAGGCGCCGGAGCCAATCTGGCTGCTGCATGCAATGACTGACGCTTCGAAACGACTGCCGACTGCGCGGGAGACTGCTGCCAGCAGCCGCTTTGCTGCAGCTTCGATGTCGCTTTTCTTTCGCGACAGCAACCGCAGCGTCGGCAAGGCCGCAGCGAGACGCTCGGGATTGCGATAAAGCTGCAAGGTCGCTTCGAGCGCGGCCAGCCGGATCTTGTCCACCCGGAGCGCGCGTTTCATCGGGTTCTTGTTGAGCTTCGCAATCAGCTCCTTCGTCCCGACGATAAATCCCGCCTGCGGCCCGCCGAGCAGTTTGTCGCCGGAGAACGTGACGAGCCCCGCGCCCTCCGCGACCGCCTCGGCCACCGTCGGCTCGTGCGAGAGCCCGTATTTCGACAGATCGATCAGCGTGCCCGACCCGAGATCGTTGACCAGCGGAATGCCGTGCTTCTTCGCGATGCCGGCCAGCTTGTCGGCCTTCACTTCCTTGGTGAAACCTTCGATGCGGTAGTTCGATGTATGCACCTTCAGGATCAGGCCGGTCTTCGGACCGATGGCGCCGTGATAGTCCTTTTCGTGCGTGCGGTTCGTGGTGCCGATTTCGACAAGCTTCGCGCCGGCGCGCAACATGATTTCGGGCATGCGAAAGGCGCCGCCGATTTCGATCAGCTCGCCGCGGGAAACGATCGCTTCCCTGCTTTTTCCGAACGTGTTCAGAACAAGCAGCACGGCCGCCGCATTGTTGTTCACGACCGTCGCATCCTCGGCCCCGGTCAGTTCGCAAAGCAGGTCGCGGACCAGGGTATCGCGCTCGCCGCGCTTGCCTTCCCCGATGTCGAATTCGAGCGCAATCGCTTCGCGCATGGCGACGGTCGCGGCGTCGATCGCGGCTTCCGCAAGCTGCGCGCGGCCGAGATTGGTATGCAGCACCGTACCCGTGAGATTGAAGACCGGACGCACTTTCGGCTGGGCTTCGCGCTCGAGATGCGCGAGCGCGTTTGCGATGACGTGATCGGTGCTCGTGGCATCAGCGCCGTTGCCGCGCATTTCCCGGCGCGTATCCGCAATAGTCGCCCGCACGGCCTTCACCACCGACGAACGGCCATAGCGTTCGACCGCCGCCGACGCGAGCGCGGTTTTCAGAACTTCATCGACCGAAGGAATTTTCCGGAACGCGGCGGCATCCTTGCGCAAGATCGCCGCCTCAGTAACCGATCAGGAACGGATTGACGCCGCCCCTGCGGAAGCCGAGCTCCTGTACCAGGATGTCCAGTCCAAGACTGGCAACGTCGTCCGCGATCGGCTCGAAATCGCTGTGCTTCTGCTGGTACATCATTTTGACGTAGCCGCGGCAGTCTTCGCAGGCCTCCGCCTTGATCAGTCCCTGCGAACCCTCGACTTCCTGATACTGTATCTTCTTGTTCGAGCCGCAGAGCGTGCAATGGACACGCGTGTAATTCCAGAGCGTGCCGCACAGCGAACAGGCGCAGAAGCGCGTGCCGTCAGCGCCGGTCCAGCCGACGATCATGGTGCTCGCCGGCGCACCGCCACAGCACGGACAGATGCCGTGTCCCAGATCGACCAGCGAGCCGTCATCGAGACGCGCAGCCAGCCTGACGAAATGCACCTGAAGGGCCGCCGCGACGAAGACATGCTCCGCCAGTGCTTCCATCGGAATCGCGTCGGCAAGCACGTTATGAACCATCATATTCCGCGCGCCGGTTTCCGCGGCCTTGACCCGATCCAGCGCAGCTCTCGCCTCGCGCGGCATTTCCAGCAATTCCGCGCGGCCAAGCAGCCGATCGAAGGTTTCGTCGAAAACATTGTCCGGGTTGAACGTGCTGCGATCGAGCGGCGGCATCTTGTGCTCTTTGGCGCGCGCGAGCAGGCCCGCGTCCGGCATTTGCGGCGGCGGCAATTCCTGCTGGATGTCCGACTGCGCCTGGGAGATGCCGGCGAGCAGTTTCAGATAGGCTTCAAGCTGGTGTCCCGTCGCCAGCGCGCGAAACCGCGCGGCACGATCGGCGAAAATCCGCTGCGCATCCGGCAGTTTCACGAACGGTGGTTTGGCAATATTCCCGATAACGGAAGGATCGGGTTCAACATTCGACATTACATACAACCTCACGAACCGCACCGGCCACGTGGCGCGTATTGCAAGAAAAAGGCGCCAGCGGCCACTATAGCCACCGGCGCCCTCAGCCGTAAATTTCTTTTACTTCGAGACGAGTTCCCGAAGCCACTTGCGGTGGTGGCGCCAGGCCCAGCCGCCGGTCACCCGGCCGCGGGTCATCGCGCTGATCGTGCCGCGGACCCAGATCGCTGCATAGACGTGAACGATCCAGACGCAGATCGCCATGACGGCGGCGACCGCATGAACGAGCATGGCGAGACGGCGCTGCTCGATCGAGAAGTATCCGCCGAAATAGTATTCCCAGATAACGACGCCGCTCGTGATCAGCAGGATGATCAGGATCGACATCGACCAGAACACCATTTTCTGGCCGGCGTTGTACTTGCCGACTTCAGGCAGGTTGTCCTCGTTGCTCATCACAACGTCGCGGATCTTCGAAAGCCAGACGTTATCCGTCCGTTCCCAGAGGTTCAGTTTCCAGAAGCGGATGAACAGGCCGAGGAAGCCGAAGAACAGCACCACGCCGATCCAGGGATGGATCGCGCGCGTGTTCGGACCGCCGCCGAACAGGCCCGTGAGCCAGTACAGCGAGGGATGGAACAGCGCGAGACCGGAGATGGCGAGGAGCACGAGGCTCGCCGCCGTAATCCAGTGATTGATGCGCGCGCCGGCGGTGTAGCGGTCGACCACGACTTGCTCGCCGCGGTGTACCGCATCGCCAGGAGCTACTTCTGAGCTTGCCATGACTTACTTCCCTGCCAAGCGTTTTGCTTCCTGCTCGTCGTGATCGGTGACGCGGTTGGCGCCTGCCACGATGTGGTGCAGGAAGCCGAAGGCCGCCGTCAGGCCGATCAGCGCAAGACCGGCATATTTGGTGCCGCCCTTCCACAATTCGACGATCGGGGAGATGCGCGGATTGTCCGCAAGACCCGAATAGATGTTGGGCTTGTCGGCATGCTGGAGCACATACATCACGTGCGTGCCCTGAACGCCCGGCGGATCATAGAGACCGGCGTTATTGAAGCCGCGGCTCTTCAGATCCTTGATGCGCTTGTCGGCCCACTGCTTCATCTCGTCCTTGGTGCCGAACACGATGGCCTGGGTCGGGCAAGCTTTCTGGCAAGCCGGTCCCTGACCCACCGCGACACGGTCGGAGCAGAGCGTGCACTTGTAGGCCTTGTTATCGACCTTCGAAATGCGCGGGATGTTGAACGGGCATCCCTTGATGCAGTAGCCGCAGCCGATGCAGTTCGCCTTCACGAAATCGACGATTCCGTTCGAGTACTGCACGATCGCGCCCGGAGCCGGACACGCCTTGAGACAGCCCGGGTCTTCGCAATGCATGCAGCCGTCCTTGCGGATCAGCCACTCGAAATTGCCCGACTCGGGATTCTCGTATTCGGTGTAACGCATCAACGTCCAGGTATTCGGCGTCAGATCATGCGGGTTCTCGTAGACACCCGTGTTGACGCCGACCTCTTCCGTCAGATTGTTCCACTCAAGGCACGCCACCTGGCATGCCTTGCAGCCGATGCACTTCGACACATCGATCAGCTTCGCAACCTGCGTCTGCCGCGGAGAGGCAGGCGTGATGTTCGAGGCCGAGCGCTTGACGAGGTCCTTGTCGCCGAACTTCGCGTCAATCGGTTTGGTTTCGGGGTTCGGAATTGGCGGAAACATGCTGATTCCCTCCCTTATGCCACCGGCCCGGCGATGGGCTCGATATTGACGAGGAACGCCTTGAACTCGGGCGTCTGCGCATTGGCGTCACCGACATTCGGCGTCAGCACGTTGACCGGCTGCGCTTTCTTGGTTTCGCCGATAAAGCCGTAGTTAATCGGAAGACCGACCTGATAGATGGTCTTGCCGTCAACCTTCATCGGCTTCATGCGCTTGGTGACAAGTGCCTTGCCTTTGACCTCGCCACGGTTGGACCACACGCGCACCATCTGTCCGCGCTTGATTCCCTTCTCCGCTGCAAGCTCTTCCGAGATTTCCACGAAGAACTCAGGCTGGGTCACCGCATTGAGGTGATTGGTCTTCGTCCAGAAGTGGAAATGTTCGGTCAGGCGATAGGTGGTGGCGACATAGGGGAAATCCTTGGGATCGCCGAAGATTTCCATATCGCTCTTGAACACGCGCGCCGCCGGATTTCCCTTGATCTTGGGGAACAAGACGTTGGCAACGGGCGATTCAAACGGCTCGTAATGCGCCGGGAACGGTCCTTCCGCCATCATGGTACGCGCGAAAAGGCGGGAAACGCCTTCCGGGTTCATGATGAACGGCATGGTGCCGCGCTCGGGCGGAATGGTCGGAACGAAGTCCGGCACATCCGCGCCGCCCCAGCGTTTGCCGTCCCAGAACACATACTTCTTTTCTTCGCTCCACGGTTTGCCGTCGAGGTCGGCCGAAGCACGGTTGTAGAGAATGCGGCGGTTCGCAGGCCAGGCAAATCCCCAGGTGCCAAACACGCTCATGTTGGACGGGTCTTTGTTGTCGCGGCGTTGCGAAATGTTGCCGTTCGGTCCGTAAACGCCAGTGTAAATCCACTGCGCGCCATCGGTCGAACCGTCGTCCCGCATTTCGCCGAAGCTCGCAAGCTGCGTGCCCGCAGCGCGCGTGACTTTGCCTTCGGCGTCCTTCAGATCGACGATTGCCTTGCCGTTGATTTCGCGCAGCAATTCGTCCGACGAAGGCTCGTGCGGATTCTTGTATGCCCAGTCGACCGCCATGATCGGCTCGGCACCCTTGCCGCCTTCCTTCTCGTACAACGCCTTAATACGAAGGAAGAGATCGGCAACGATGTCGGCGTCCTTGCGCGACTCGCCGACCAGATCGGCTGCCGCCCACTTCCACTGAATGTTGCGGCTCGAATTGGTGAGCGAACCGTCTTCTTCGAGGAAGGACTGGCACGGCAGCATGATGACTTCGGTCTGGATGCTCGCGGTCTGTACGTTGTTGTACTCGCCGTGATTTTCCCAGAACCGGGCCGTGTCGGTTTCGATCGGATCGATGCTGACAAGCAACTTGAGCTTCGAGAGCGCCGCGATGTTCTTGCTCTTGTGCGAGACCGACATCAGCGGGTTGAAGCCCTGGCAAATGAAGACATTCACCTTGCCCTGATGCATCTCCTCGAACATGCGCAGCACGTCATAGGCGACGTTGACCTTCGGGAGCCAGCTATAGCCGAACTCGTTCTCCTTGGTCGCCTTCGCGCCGTACATCGACTTGAGCAGGCTGACATAGAACTTGCGATAGTTCTGCCAGTAGCTGGTCTGGTTCGGCTGCAGCGGCTTGAACTGCCGCTTCGTCAGATGCGATTCCAGCGTCGGTTCGCTGTCGATCGGCAGCGCCATATAGCCGGGCGTAGCCGCCGAAAGCAGACCGAAGTCGGTGATGCCCTGCACGTTGGAGTGACCGCGCAGCGCGTTGATACCGCCGCCGGGTACGCCGATGTTGCCGAGCAGAAGCTGCAGCATTGCCGCGGAGCGGATGTTCTGCGCACCGTGCGAATGTTGCGTCCAGCCAAGCGCGTACATGATCGTCATGGAACGATCACGCGTGCCCGTGGAAGCCGCCCATTCGGCGACCTTCAGGAACTTGTCCTTGGGCGCGCCGGTGATCCGCTCCACCATTTCCGGCGTGTACGGAGCGAAGTGCTTCTTCATCAGCTGATAGACGCAGCGCGGGTCCGACAGCGTCGGATCCTTCTTGGCGAAGCCGTCCGGGCCGATTTCGTATTCCCAGCTCGAGCGGTTATAGCTGCGCGATGTCTCGTTGTAGCCGGTGAACAGACCGTCGCTGAACCCGAAGTCCTCGCGGACGATGAAAGCAGCGTTGGTGTAGTTCGCGACATAATCCTTCTGGATCTTGTCGTTCGACAGCACGTAATTGATCATCCCCGAAAGGAAGGCGATGTCCGTGCCCGAGCGGATCGGCGAATAGTGGTCCGACACGGCGGCCGACCGCGTGAAGCGCGGATCGACGACCATGAACTTGGCGCCACGCTCGGCTTTCGCCTCGGTGACCCACTTGAATCCGCACGGATGCGCTTCGGCGGCGTTGCCGCCCATGATCAGGATGACATCAGCGTTCTTGATGTCGGTCCAGGAGTTCGTCATGGCACCGCGACCGAAAGATGGGGCCAAACTGGCCACCGTCGGTCCGTGTCATATTCTAGCTTGCGTCTCGACTCCGAGCAGACCCAGTCCGCGCGTGGCTTTCCAGGTCAGCCAACCGGACTCGTTCGTGATGGAGCTGCCGGCGAGCCACATGGTGCTCGCGAGGCGATTGACCTTCACGCCGTCCTTGTTGGTCTCGACGAAGTTCGCGTCGCGATCGGCCTTGATGGCTTTCGCGATCTTGTCCATCGCGGCGTCCCAGGTGATCGGCTCGAACGTGTTCGCACCGGCCTTGCGCAGCATCGGCTGCGTCACGCGCTGCCTGGACTTCACATAGTCGATGGCGCCGGCGCCCTTCGGGCACAGCGTGCCGCGATTGACCGGGTTGTCCGAGTCACCCTCGATGTGGGTGATTTCCATCTTGTTGGTCTGCGGATTCTTCGCGGCGAACGCGAGCATCCCGCAGCACACGGCGCAATAAGGACACGTGGTCCGCGCTTCCTTGGTCATCGCCAGTTTGTAGGGGCGGATCGAAGCCGCATGCGCGACTTCCGCCTCACCAAAGCCGAGCGCGCCAAGCGTCGTCCCCGCGATGCCGGCACCGCCGACTCGCAAGAACTGTCGCCTAGACAGCTCCATATTCATTGTGGGTCCCTCCTAAGAACCTTAGCCCGCGCCGCGGGACACAACGCCTAACTTACACGCGTTCCAGACAAGCGTACTTTTGAGCTACTTCAGAGTCAAATAAGTGCCTGAAGATGAAGCACTATTTGTGCATTGCAAAAACCTTCTAAAGTGCGAGTGATTACAGCCGTCTAGGCCGAAATACGAAACTTCGTGGCGCGTGCGGCAAATTTGTTTGACCCCATACAATTGACGGAGCCCAAGGCGCCCGGCCACACTGCGACTCAGTGAGGGGAATGTTCGCTCCCGTGTATCGGGGCACATGCGCGACGGCAGGGTCCGCGGACCGATCCGGTCATGCGGCCGCCATTCATTTCCGACGTTTCGGACGGGCGCTCGCCGCACTCTTTATATATATACTCGTTATCCATGCGACGGCGGCCTTCGCGACCCCGTCCGCGGGCCTGCGTCCGGCAACCGAACCCGCGGGACCTCTCTTCACGCTCGACGAATATCGGGGCGGCTCCCCGCTCGCGCTCTCGGCCCAGCGCGGCAAGATCGTCCTGCTCCATTTCTTTGCGACCTATTGCGAGCCCTGCCGCCCGAGATGGCCTCGCTCAATCGCTTCGTCAAAGCCAATGCAGACAAGCCCTTTGCGGTGTTCGCCGTCGATGTCGGCGAGATCGATTTGCGGGTTCGCGCCTTCTTTGAGAAGGAGCCGGTCGATTTTCCGATCGTGCTCGATCGCGACCGCAAAGTTGCGAAAGCATGGGGCGTCTATGCGCTGCCTACCACCATCGTTCTGAACGAGCGGCTCGAGCCGGAACTGATCGTCGAACGCGATCTCGACTGGAGCCGTCCCGACGTATTGCAAAAACTTGAAACGCTGCTGCATCCGCGCGTGAGCCGATGAAACCCGAGACAAGGGAGGAGAAGACCATGGACAGACGTGATTTCCTGAAAGGTACCGCCGCCGTATCGCTCGCAGCTGGATTGCCATCGGCTGCATGGGCGTCGAACTACAACCCGACGCCCGGCAAATGGCAGACATTCGACGTCGTGACGCGTGTCGAGATCGCCAAACCCGGCAAGGGCATGCAAGCCTGGGTGCCGTTACCATCGATCAACAACCCGGAATGGTTCCGCGTCATCAACAATACGTGGACGACCAACGGAAAGTGGGCGAAGCGCACAGACCCGAAATACCGCGCCGATATGGTGCACGTTGCATGGTCGGACAATCTGGCGAAACCCTATGTCGAAGTGACCAGCCGCGTTGCCATGGTCGATCGCAAAATCGACCCTACGCAGAAGCGAGCCGCCGCTCCCATCACGGCCAACGAGCGCAAGCTCTACCTGACGGGCACCGACCTCATTCCGGTTACCGGAATCGTCAAGGAAACCGCCGACAAGATCACACGGGACGCGAAAACCGATCTCGAGAAAGTCCAGCTGATCTATAACTGGGTCGTCGAGAACAGCGCGCGCAATCCGAAAACGCGCGGCTGCGGCATCGGTGACATCGCTTCGATGCTAAAATCGGGCGACCTCACCGGAAAATGTGCTGATCTGAACGCGCTTTTCGTCGGCCTCGCGCGCGCAGCCGGTGTTCCGGCGCGCGACGTCTATGGTCTGCGCGTTGCGCCGTCCAAGTTCGGCTACAAGAGTCTCGGAGCCGGTTCGACAAACGTCACGCGCGCACAACATTGCCGCGCAGAAGCCTACATCGCCAATGTCGGCTGGATCCCGGTCGATCCGGCGGACGTGCGCAAGGTCGTGCTCGAAGAACCGCCGGGAAATCTGGCGCTCAACGACCAGAAGGTCGTGGATGCGCGCAAGGCGCTGCTCGGCTCATGGGAAGGCAACTGGCTTGCCTATAACTTTGCCCATGACGTGCAACTTCCCGGCACGAAACAGCCGAAGCTCGGCTTTCTCATGTATCCGCAGGCACAGGTCGCTTCCCTGCTGCTCGACTGCCTCGATCCGGACAGCATGAAATACACGATCACCGCAAAGCCGGTTCTGGCCTAGCTGGTCGCACAAAGCCGTATTTCGGGCGCCGGCGACGGCGTCCCATTTTTTTGCTGTATAGTGGCGGGATGACCGAAACCGTTCTGGACCTGCGCGGCATCCGTTGTCCGCAAGTCGTGCTCGAAGCGAAAAAGACACTTCGTACCCTGCCCGCCGGCGGTGTGCTCGTGCTCGAATGCACCGATCCGCTTGCGGTGATCGACGTCCCGCATTTCGCGCGTCAGACCGGCAATACCTTGTTGTCGGAGGAGAAGCTGGACGCGCTGCTCGTGTTTCGCATCCGCAAGAGCGGATAACCTTCCGCTCAAACCGCGGGCGAATGACGGCCCGGCTTCGTTTCCAGATAGCGATCGAAAACGCTCGCGATAATTCTCGCAAACGGCCTGCCTTTGGCGGTCACTTCAATCCGCCGCACGGACCGGCGAACCATGCCTTGCGCCGCCAGCAGATCGAGCCGCGCCAGTTCTCTCGAGAAAATCGCCGGCAGGCGATGCTTTGCAATCAGATCGTCGATATCGACCCAGAAATCGCACATCAGGCGTTCGATGATGTCGGCACGCAAGGCATCATCGGCCGAAAGTGCCGCACCACGAACAGTGGCGAGCCTTCCGGCGCGAACCTGTGCGGCATAGGCCGCGGTCGCCGGATGATTTTGCGTATAGCCTTGGGGAAAGCGGCTGATCGCCGTCGTGCCGAGGCCAATCAGAACGGGGCAGTCGTCGTCGGTATAACCTTGGAAGTTTCTGTGCAGACTGCCGCGCCGGGCCGCAATCGCGAGTTTATCGTCCGGCAGGACGTAATGGTCGATGCCTACCGGAACGTATTGCATCGCGCTCCATGCCTCATGCGCCGCCATCGCCTGACGATAACGCTCCGCCGCATCGGGCAGCGTGCGGGCATCGATCAGCCTTTGCTGCTTCTTGAACCAGGGCACATGGGCATAGCCGAAGATCGCGACGCGTTGCGGCTTCATCGCGGCGGCCAATGCTGCGCTCTGCCGGACATGCTCCACCGTCTGCAGCGGCAAGCCGTACATCAGGTCAAACCCGATATTCGCGATTCCTGCTTTCCGCAGATTTGCAACGGCTGCCTCCACCATTTCCGGTGGCTGCAGCCGCCCGATCGCGCGTTGCACGCTCGCATCGAACTCCTGAACGCCGAGATTGGCCCGATTGACGCCGATCTCGCGCAGCGTTTCGATCAAACCTTCCTCGAGCCGCCGCGGATCAAGCTCGATTGCGTGCTCGGCAAGCGCGGACAGATCGAACCTCGCACGCAATACTTCAACGACGCGCATTATTCCGGCAGCGCCCAGAATGGACGGCGTGCCGCCGCCCCAATGCAGGCGCTTCACTTTCTTTGCCGGGGAGAGCCTGGAAACCAGCGCTATCTCGGCGATCAGATCGTCGAGATAGCGCTCGACCGGCTCGCGCCGCCGCGTCGCCTGCGTGTTGCATCCGCAATAGTGGCAAAGCTCGACGCAAAACGGCACATGGATATAGAGCGACAAAGCGGTGTCGGCCGAAAGCGACGCGAGCCAGCCTGCATGCACATTCTGCGTAACAGCGTCGGTAAAATTCGGCGCGGTCGGATAGGATGTGTAGCGCGGCACCGACTGACCGTCCGCGTTCGACGGTCCGTCTGCGGCAGGCTTGTTTACTTGCCCCACCGCAGCACCGATCAGATCCAGGCGGGCATGGGCTCGAGAACGAGGTTGTCGTTCACCGCCTTGACCCCGGCGATGTTCTCGATTGCCACCACGATAGCCTTGCGCTCCGCTTCGGAATTCACGAGGCCCCAGACATGCACCGTGCCTTGCCCGACCGTGATGTTGATCAGGTTCGCATTGGCCCATTCTTCGCCGGCAAGCCGTTTCATCGCCTTTTCGCGGATCTGCTCGTCCTTCAGGTCTTCATGGAATTTCTGCGGCGCGGTCGCGATCGCCTGCACCAGATTCGCGCGGGTCACGATCCCGACGAGTTTTCCGTTCTCGCAGACCGGAACCCGCTTGATGCGATGCCGCTCGAAGAGTTCGGCAATTTTCGCAAGCGGCGTCTCGGGATCGACGCTGACCACGTCGCGTGTCATCAGATCCTTGACCAGCCTTGCATGCGAACGGGCATATTCTTCCGCAAGCAGATCCTTGCTCGTGAAGAGAGAAAGCCACCAGGAACGGCGCTTCTGCGTTCCGATTTCAGCGCGCCTGACAAGGTCGCCTTCGCTGACAACGCCGATGATCGCGCCCGCGCCGTCGACGATCGGCAGTGCGCTGATGTGATTTTCAGTGAGAATGTTTGCAACGTCGCGGACGGTCATGTCCGCACGGCCGGTTTTCACCGGCGCTACCATCACATGTTTCGCTTTCATGTCACTTTCCTCCGTCATTCGACGACTAACCGACGCTGCGCAGTGCTGCGTGATTCTTCATCCGCACCCGCCGCGCGTTGACAAGCTCGATCACGCCCTTGCGCTCCATGCCGGAAACGGACCGGGACACGGTCTCGATGGTCAGGCCCAGATAGTCCGCGATGTCCTGACGCGACATCGGCAGCTCGAATTCGGCAGGGTTCGGCGAGCGGCGGGACATCTCGACCAGAAAATTCGAGACGCGCTCGCGCGCGCTCGTGCGGCCGAGCAGCACCATCTGGTCGTGAACGTGGTCGAGTTCGCGCGCCGTGATCTGCCAAAGCTCTCTGGCGACTGCGGCATCCGTCTGCGCAAGCGCGACCAGCGTGCTGCGCTTCATCGCGATCAGGACCACGTCGCAGATCGCTTCCGCCGACAGGCGGTGCTTGCCGCTCGATTCCAGACCGAAAATATCGCCGGGCAGATAGAACGCGCCGATCTGGCGGCGCCCGTCGTCGAGCAGCTTGCAGGTGCGGACCGCGCCGCTCACCAGCCTGTAGACATATTCGGAAGGCTCGGCCTCGCCGTAAATTTCCTCGTTGCGCGCGTAAGGGGTCTTGATGCCCATCAGGCCCAGCGAGCCATGGAAACTGCGCTCCTCGGGGCAGGCATTGCGCCTGGCCGTCACTTGCCGCGCGGCACTTTCATAGTCCATGGGCGAAGCGGCTTGGACCTGCGCGAACATCGGATGCTCCTGTTTCTCGTGAGCCATCGATACGCGCGAAGCAGAAGGCGAAAAATTCCGGCCGATACCCTAAGGGAAACTACCTAGGCGTGATTTTTTGAGGGAATACAGGCTATTGTCGGAGCACAAATCGCC
>JAEZFA010000288.1 GCA_023417665.1 Pseudomonadota bacterium
CTCGAAGGCTTGCGGCCGCTGATCAGCGTGAAGGAGGGCCAGAAGTCCGGCACCGTCGAGTTGCGCCTGGTCGCGGGCCCCATCCCCAACGCGGCCGCGGCAGCCCGTGGCTGCGCGCGGCTGCAGACCACCGGGGTGCCGTGCATTCCGACGGTATTCGACGGGCAGCGGCTCTCGCTTCGTTGAGCCCTGCATTTCCGGAATAGCTTGGCCGGGTCCGACACGTTAAAGCGTCATCACGATGCAATCCCCGTCCCGTGTCGGCATCTACGCGCTGTTGTTTGCGATGCCGCTGTTCTTCGTTTCCAATCTGGTGATCGGCCGCGCTGTGACTCACGCCGTCGAGCCGGGTACGCTTGCGTTCTGGCGCTGGTTTCTGGCGAGCCTGATGCTCGTGCCCTTTGCCGCGCGCGGACTGATTGCCGAACGCGAGCGGTTTGCGGCGGTTACCAAGGAACTCTTATGGCTCGGCGTGCTCGGCATGGTGATCTGCGGCGCCGGGGTTTACCTGTCGCTGCGCTATACGACCGCGAGCAACGCCGCGCTGATCTATACCTCCTCGAGCATCCTGATCGTGGTGCTGGAAGCAGTCTTCTTCCGGGTGAAGCTGTCCGGCGCGCGGCTTGCGGGTACGCTCATCGGCTTTGCCGGTGTCGCCGTCATCATCCTGCACGGCGAGTTGAGCCGTCTGCTGACGTGGCAGTTCAACATCGGCGATATCGGCATTGCGATCTGTGCCGCGGCCTGGGCGGTCTATTCCGTGATCCTCAAGCGCGACAAACTGAAAGCGCTGCCGACGCTGCCGCTGTTCCTTGCGATTACGCTCGCGGGGTCGCTTGCGGTCGCGCCGTTCATGTTCTTCGAACTGTTCGCGCACGGCGCGTTCCCGCATGGCCGCGAACAATGGACGGCCATTCTGGCGCTCGCGCTGTTTCCTTCCGTGATCGCGTTCGGACTCTACCAAATTCTGGTGAAATACGCGGGGCCTTCGCTTACCGGCATGTCGCTTTATCTGTTGCCGGTTTACGGCGTCGCGCTCGCCGTCCTGACGCTCGGTGAGAAGCTATATGCCTATCACGCGGTCGGGCTTGCGCTGGTGCTCGGCGGCATTGCGCTTGCCACCGAGCCCTTCAAGAAACGCGGGCGTTGATGCCGCTCAGGCCGGCATCGCCGTTTCGACGAGGCGCACCCAATAGGACGTGCCGTAAGGGATCGCGCTGTCGTCGAAATCATAGGCCGGATGGTGGAGATTGGCGCTGTTGCCGTTGCCCATGAAGATAAAGGCGCCGGGACGCTGCTCCAGCATGAAGGCGAAATCCTCGCCGCCCATGACCGGCGGCGTTTTCGTATCCACGTTCGGTTCGCCGGCAATCTCGCGTGCGATGGAAGCCGCGAAATCGGTCGCGCGGTCGTTGTTCACGACCACCGGGTAGTCGCGCGAATAGTTCACTTTCGCAGTCGCGCCATAGAGTTTGGCGACACCTTCCGTGATTTCGACGATGCGCTTCTCCAGCAGATCGCGCACCGCCGGCCGCAGGCTCCGTGCGGTTCCGCGCAGGAGCGCCGTCTGCGGGATCACGTTGTCGGTGTGGCCTGCCTGGAACAGTGTGATCGAAACCACGGCGCTTTCCAGCGGATCGACGTTGCGCGACACGATGCTTTGCAGGCTGTTGATGATCTGCGAGCCGACCAGAACGGTATCGATGGCGAAATGCGGCCGCGCGGCATGGCCGCCGACCCCTTCGATCTCGATGGTCAGGCGATCGGCTGCGGCCATGATGGGACCGGCGCGCATTGCAAACTTCCCGACCGGCAGCCCGGGCATGTTGTGCATGCCGTAGACCTCTCCGATGTTGAAGCGGCTCATCAGGCCGTCGTCGATCATCGCTTTCGCGCCTGCACCGCCCTCTTCCGCGGGTTGAAAGATGACGATTGCGGTGCCGGCGAAATTTCGCGTGTCGCAAAGATGCCGCGCCGCGCCGAGCAGCATTGCGGTATGCCCGTCGTGGCCGCAGGCATGCATCTTTCCCGGAACCTTGGAGGCGTAAGGCAGGCCGGTAATTTCCTCGAGCGGCAGCGCGTCCATGTCGGCGCGCATGCCGATGACCTTGTCGCCGGGCTTGTTGCCCTTGATGACGCCGACCACGCCGGTCCTGCCGATGCCCGTGACCACCTCGTCGCAGCCGAAAGCCTGCAGTTTGCCTGCGACCGTCTTTGCGGTCTCGTGCACCTCGTAGAGCAGCTCGGGATATTGATGCAGGTGGCGGCGCCATTCGGCGACTTCGCCAGCCTGATCGGCGATGCGGTTCAAGACGGGCATTTGCGAGAGACTCCGTAAAAGGCGATTCAATCGAAGCTCGCCGGAGGGGTCAACCGGAGCCGAAAATCGCGGTCGGCGACACCGGAAACGGCGAATTTTCTCGCGGGGCAATCAAAAACACGTCATCCGGGCTGGAAATCAGCTGGTATTCGGTGTTCTGGTCCAGTCCCGGCGTTTGCCGGAATTTTAGGCAGGATCAAGTTCATGGGGCCGAAGACCAGAATCCGCGTCTGGACCAAATCCAAGGTCAACTACCGCGACTATCGTACGCATCTGCGCGCCTCCGCGGGTGCGCTGATCGGGATTCTGATTACCGGCTACGTCACCGAGGCCGCACTCGGCATGGGCATGGGGCTGCCGCTCCTGATCGCGCCGATGGGTGCATCCGCCGTGCTTCTGTTCGCTGCGTCGACCAGCCCGCTCGCGCAGCCATGGAACGTGCTCGGCGGCAACATGATCGCGGCGCTGGTCGGCGTCTTCACCTACATGTGGCTCAAAGACCCGATCGCGGCATCGGGCATCGCGCTTGCGGGATCGATTGCCATCATGTCGCTGCTCGGCTGCCTCCATCCGCCGAGCGGTGCGATTGCGCTGACCGCGGTGCTCGGCGGTCAGGCGGTGCATGATCTCGGCTACACCTTCGTGCTATGGCCGGTCGGCGTGAACACGATCCTGCTGCTGCTTTCCGCGCTGATCTTCAACAATCTGACTGGCCTGCGCTATCCGCCACGGAAAGAACCGGTTGCGGCAGCCGCGCCGGCACCGTCGCCAGAGAAGAACTAGAAGGCGACGATCTGTCGTGGACCGCCGGATTGAAACGCCTCGCCTCTTGCTGCGGCCTTGGCGTGGGGACGACGTCGAGCCGCTCGCGCAAGGACTGAACGACCTTGCGGTCGCGAAGTGGCTGGCTTTCGTTCCCCACCCCTATTCAATGGTCGATGCCCAAAACTGGATCGAGCGTTGTCAGGAAATTTCAAAGCTGGACACAAAGCCCGCTGCCTATGAGTTCGCGATCCAGCGAAAAGCCGAAGGAGACGTGATCGGCGGCGTCAGCCTCAACCAGATCGACTGGAACGCCGCTACGGCCGGCGGCGGAATCTGGATCGCGCATCCCTATCACGGGCGCGGCTACGGACGCGAAGCGTTCGAGGCCAAGATCGCGTTCGCGTTTGACGACCTTGATCTGACGAAGCTGGTCAAGGGCTATCTGGACGGCAACGAAAACTCTTGGGCGATGCAGCGAAAACTTGGCTATCGGCGCATCACGGAACGCCCGCGCCGTTGCATGGCGGACGGGCGGCAGACCGTCGAACATGTTACCGAGTTGCTCCGCAGCGCGTGGGAAGGACGCAAGGAACGAGCACCGAACCCTGCGTGATCGGGGTCGAATCCTAGAAGCCGGTCCACAGCGAGTAGTTGCCGACGGCGGCGTGGCCGTTGATCGCGATCGCGCTGCACGGCGCGAACTCGGTCAGTTGCGCCTGATGGATCTGAACGCCATAGCCGTTCAGCACCTCGCCGACGCGCTCGGTCAGTTCCTTGTTGAAGCCCAGTCGATCCGATTGAATCGATTCAATCGTGTTGCGAGACACCGTCGCGAGAATGGCGGCTTGCGAACGCTCGATGACGTCGGACGGAAGGTCTGCGATGTTGACGCCGGCCGCGATCACGTCGTCGATATGGTAGGTGACGAGTGAGCCCACTGTGACGGTTTTCAGGTCCTTGGTCATGATCACCTTGGATTGAATGCGAACCGTTTGCCGGACCACGATCAGGAGCTTGTAGGTCGTCACCACCGGCCAGTACCAGTGCAGGCCCGGCGGCCATTCCTTCACCTTGTGACCGCGCACGAAGGCAACGCCGCGATGGGTCGCCGGCACGATCACGAGCCAGGGAATGACCCGCAGCAACGTCTGGAAAATTTCACCAAGCCAGCCAAATGCCTTATCCACGTTCCGCTCCCGTCTCTCTAGTCGATCACGGCCGACGCGCCGGCCGTAGTTATTACGCCCAGACCATAGCCGTTCAAGGTAATCCGTCCGCCGAATTTCTGCGCTGCGATCCGCTCGCCGGTCGTTGCATCGAGCAGGAAGAAATCCTTGCAGGACGCAAGTTCGTCGTCCCAGTCCGAAGGATCAAGTGTGACGGCATCGCGCGACGTGTTCACGAATACCGCACTCAGGCGCCCGTCGCCGGATTTCGCGACAATCGCATCGAGTTGCGGAAGCCCGGGCACGTTTGCCGGAAAGCGGAGGCTATCACCGTAGCGGATGTGCTGTGCGAAAAGCTGCTTCGCGAGCGCGGCCGGGCTTGCTTTGCCCTCGCGGGAGATCAGCCCGTAGGCTTCGGTGTGCGCAGTAGCAGTCCAGCGCAGTTCCATGTCCGCGCCGCCGCGAATGAGATGGATCAGCGCCGAGGCGTAATAGGCCGCGCCGAGCAGGTTCTGATTGTAGCCGAGCGTATAGTAATGCTCGTGATGAGACATCGTGTTGAGTTCGCCGCAGACGTTCAGCACCTCGCGGCCTGCGAGCAGCCGCGACACGCTGCGTGCAGCGGCTTCATAACCCGGGGTCTGCGCCAATAGCAGCGGCTCGAACTCCTCTTCGTTCGGTGATTCTGGCGCACCCCACATCACGACGCCGGGCAGCGATCCGCTCGGCACCGCCGGTCGCCAGTCGCCGTAACGGTGCCACGAAACGAAGCCGAGCTTGCGATCGCCCACGTCCGACAGCAGCCGCAAAATCCAGTCCATCCAGAAGGCGCGGTGCGTGCCGTCGATCGCGGGCCCGCCGATCAAGGCCTTGCGTGGTCCGAGAAACGGCGCGAGCTGGCGCAGGATTTCATCGGAAAGGCTGTCGTAAATGCGGATATACTGTTCGATGCTGACATCGCCGCCGACGATCAGGTTGTTCGGCTCGTTCCAGACGCCCCAGTACCAATGGCTGACTTCTTCGCCGCCCCAGCGCTCGATGCAGCCCCATACGACTTCGGCAGTACGCAGCACGAAATCGCGGATGTTCTTCGGCCGGTCGTAGGGCGCGGGAAACTTGGCAAAGGTGATCATCGGCTTCGCGCCGATGTCGAGGACGGCCTGCACCAGATGCTCGAAGCTGCTCCAGTCCTTGAACGGATCCGGCACCGGCTGGTCGAACACGAACAGTCTTACGACGCGGGTGTCCATCAGCTTCAGCCGCCGCTGAATTTCCTCGCGATGTTCGCCTTGCGAGAAATGCCACCAGCCATAGATTTCGTTGAAGCCGTAACGCAGCTTCATCGTCGCGTGGCCCGCGCGCAGCAGTCTTGCTTGTTGTTCTGACGCGGTTCCGGGCAAGGCCCGTCACTCCTCGATGATTTCGATCAGTCGCTTCAGCCGCGCTTCCGGGCTATGCCGGACCGCGAAGTCGTTTCGTATGTCCTGCACGATTGCGGCGTAATGTTCGGGCCTGGCCAGCACGTCGAGAATTTTTTCGGAGCGGTCCCCGGCCGCGAAGGTCAGCTCGAGCGCGCGCTCGCCGTAAATATCCCGAACATATTGCGGATCGAGCAGGAACAGCGGGATCGTTCCGGCCGCAGGCGTTTCAAAGGTGCGGCAGGTGACGAAATCCAGATACTCGAACAACGGACGATAGATCACCGGGTTGAAGACGCCCTTGTTCATCGTCTCCGTGACCTTCGGGAACGGCACTGCGGGCAACGCCTCGAAGCGGTTCTTCCGCAGCCATTCGCGGTCGACGTAATAGTCCGCCTTGATCTCCTGATACTCGGTCCACTCCAGTGGCGCGTCCCAGCCCTCGCCTACAAGGCCGACGCGACCGACTTGCCCGCGCACGGGCTCGATCGCCTGAAGGACCTGCGACATGCCATGCCAGCGGAATTTGGTATGGCCGACATAGATCATGCTGAATTCCTTGCTCGCGAAATCCAGCGGCGACTCCCAGGTGGGGTCGTAGATATGAAAGAGAAACGGCTTTACGTTCGGGCGCTTCGGCCGCAGCGTCGGCTGCAATATCTTGTCGCTGATGCTGTCGCAGACCTCGAGCCAGCGGCGGCTTTTCTCCGGCGACTTGTGGTTGTAGTCGCCGCGAAATTCCATTGGGTCGTTATAGGCGCCGTCGCAATCCATCACGATGCGGCGGTTGCGCGGGACCGATTCCAGGAGCCGCACCCAGTCGAGCCGGTCGCCGAATTGCAGATCGGTAGTCCATTCGAAGACGAAAACCACGGCGTCGGCGCCCGCAAGCTCCTTCGAGTAGTCGAGCATGAAGGCGGCGTTCGGCGGACCATAGACCGTAATTTCGTGGCCGAGCGCATTGCCCGCGCGCGCATAACCGCGCAGGTCGAGCATGCTGCCAGCGTTCTCATAACCCCAGTAGACAAAAACGATCTTCATCGCCGTCACTCCGGGAGTGCAGAGACAAGCTCCGCCATGCGTTTGTCGTAGGAATTGTTCGCGGCGAGATGCTTGCGGACGCTCGCGACGACGTCGCGATAGTGCCCGGGCCGCTCCAGCGCATCGACGACCTTGTCGGCGATGTTCTCCCGCAGCATCAGCTCACGCGCGGCCGGACCGTACACCTGCAGCGCGATGTCTTCGTCGAGCATCAGCAGCGGAATAGTATCGGCGTAGAAGACCTCGAAATATTTCAGCGTGATGTGCTTCATATGATGGAGCACGGGGCGCTGCGTGAAGATATTGATCTTCGCCGTGCCCATCTTGCGAACGACGTCGGTGTACATCACCGAGTCTTCGGTCGACACGCGAAGGCGACGGATCAGCGCGGGGTCGCTTTCGAACGCCGCTTCGGGGCCGGCATCCTTGCCTTCGGCGGGCGGGCCGTCCCACCACAAACCGATGAAGCCGATGTCGCCGATACGCTCGCGCACCGGCGCGATCGCAGGGAGAAATTTCTGCCCGACATCGCGCCAGCGCCACCAGTTATGGCCGAGGTGCATGATGTCGTATTGCTTGTCCTGCACCGAACCGAGCGGCGTCTCCAGTGCCGGGTCGTAGCCGTAGAAGATCATCGGCCGCACCCGCGGGTCGTCCGACTTCGCGAGCATCGGCTTCATCACGACATCGGAAAGCGTGTCGTAGTACTCCTTCCAGTGCCGCTGCCCGGCTTCGCTGGCGTGATTGAAGTCGTAGTCATCGACCCTGGTCAGCGGATGGTACATGCCGTCCATGTCGAAGATCATGCGGTGACGTTTCGGAATAATTCCGAGCAGCCGCGTTTCGTCGAGGCGGTTGAGCCGATAGATTTCCGACTCGAAGAGGTAGGCAACGCGATCGAAGGCGCGCACGTCGCGCGAGAACCGGATCTCGGGCAGATAGTCGAGCGGCTCGCCGTACATCGCGACGTTGTGGCCGTATTTCGGAGCAACGCGGATATAGTTCGCGACGGCATGGGTGTTGCCGGCGTTACCGCGGTGCTTCATCACGAAAAGGATATTCACCGCGCGGAAACCTCCGCGAGTTCCTTGATCCGCACCGCATAGGAATGCCGGCTGGCGAGATGCTCGCGCGTTTTCAGCACGGCGTCCCAGTACGGCTCCGGGTTCTTCACCGCATCGCCGAGCCAGTTCGCAACCCCGTTCGCGGGGACGAGTTTGCGCGCGGCCGGACCGTAGATGCTTTCGACGAAGTCTTCGGGAAGCAGCAGCAGCGGAATCGTGTCGGCGTAGAAAGTTTCAAAGCTGCGATTGGTGACGAAGCCAAGCTCGCGGAACAACGGACGATGGATCACGGGGGCGAACTTCGCCTGCCCGAGCACGCCGACAATCTCATCGAAGCGCACGCCATGACGCACTTCAACGTCGAGGCGATCGAGCAGGACCGGATCGGTGTCGACGCCCATGATCGCCTTGTCGATCGCCCAGCCCGGACGCTCGCTCCAGTCCCAGCCGACCAGCGATGCCTTGCCGACTTCGCCCCGCACCGGTTCGTAGGCTTCAAGGAAGCTGCGCACCTGATGCCAGCGCTGCCAGTTGCTGCCGGTGTAGATCACGCCGTAAGGCTTCTCTCGCCATTCCGCGACTGCGTCGCTCGCGCTGGCATAAGGCTTCACGACCGATCCCGGATCGAAGCCATGGAAAAGAAACGGCTTCACGCCTTCGCGCTTCGGGTGCAGCGAAGGCTGGAGAATGACGTCGGAGACGGCGGCAATCGCGTCCTGCCATTCCCAGGCTTCATGGCCGTCGAGCTTTTCCAGATGATTGAAATCGTGATCGACGCGGAGGGTTTCGTTGTAGCGTCCCCAGAGATCCAGGATCGCGCGCTTCTCGCGCGGAATGCCATCGAGTACGCGCGCCAGATACGGCATGTCCGGAAAGTCCGAGGGCACCTGCACGACGAACAGCGCGAGATCGACGCCGTCGAGCGCCGTGGTGAACTTCAGCTTTGGCAGTTCCGCATCGGCTTCGCCATAGACTGCGATGTCATGGCCGAGCCGTGTGCCGGCGACGACCCAGTGATGGATGGTCGCAACGCTGCGGGTCCACGCATCGACCGAAGTGACGAGAAGGATCTTCATTTGCGCGCTCCGGCGGCGGCATTGCCTTTTTCGAATTCGGATTTCGCCCAGGCGACGGTCTTCTTCAATCCGGCTTCAAAACTCGTCTTCGGCTCCCAGCCGAGCAGTTCTTTCGCCTTGCGGACATCGGCTTGCACCGCGCGCTGCTCACCCGGGCGTCCCGGCGCATGATGGATCGGGTAGCCGTCCTCCTCGTAGCCGAATGCGCCGACGACCGCATCGGCAAGCTGGTTGATCGAAGTAGAACGGCCGCCGCCTAGATTGATGATCTGCCCCTTCGCCTTCTGAGAAACGAGTGCCTTGGACCAGCCGTCAACGATGTCTTCCACGAAGACGAAGTCGCGGGTCTGCTCGCCGTCACCGAAGATCGTGATCGGTTCGCCGCGCAGGATGTTGCCGCTGAAGATGCCGAGCACGCCCTGATACGGGTTATTGTAGGACTGGCCGGGGCCATAGACGCTGAACATGCGCAGCGAGGTCACGGAGAAATCGAAGCCGAGATCGGGACGCTCGGCCGTCGAGTGAACGTAGCGCTCCGCCGCGAACTTGGTGATGCCGTAGTAGGAATCCGGAACGCTCGGTTCGGTTTCCGGCGTCGGCACGACCTTGCAGTCGCCGTAAAGGGTCATCGAGCTTGCATAAAGCAGCCGGGGCACCTTGTGCTTCACGCAGAGTTTCAGCACCTGCACGGTGCCTTCGGTATTGGTGCGCAGGTCCGCGACCGGATCGGTAAACGCCTTGATGATCGAAACCTGCCCGGCAATGTGACAGACCGCGTCGATCCCGCCTGCGAAGATCGGTTCGATCTCTTCGGGCTTCGTGACGTCCGCGCGCGTGTACTGCGCGGCGGCCGGCACCAGCGCAGGATCGCCGTTCGACTCGTTGTCGGCGACGAACACTTCGTGCCCGTCCGCGAGCAGGCGCTTCGTGAGATGAATGCCGATGAAACCGGCGCCGCCCGTAACCAATACCTTCATGCCACCGCCTCCAGCGGTCGTTCTTGCTTCTTAGAATGCCGCACGGTTCTGCTCGACCCACTCGATCAGCTTGCCGACGCCCTGCCTCGCGTCGATTGCTGGCTTCCAGCCGAGCAGCTTGTCGAGCTTGCGCACGTCGCTGACATAGACTTCCTGATCGCCGGGGCGCCACTTGTCGAACTTCAGCGGGATTTTCCGCTTGTAGTGTTTTTCGAGCATGTCGATCAGTTCGAGCAGCGAAAGCGTCTGCTCGGCGCCGCCGCCGATATTGAAAGCCTGACCGCGAATTTCGACGGGCGAGCGGATCGCCGCTTCATAGGCGCGGACGAGGTCGTCGACATGCAGAACGTCGCGGACCTGCTTGCCGTCGCCATAGATCGTGATGTTCTTCTCCAGCAGGGTCGCGATCGCAAACCAGGCGACCCAGCCCTGATCCTCGACGCCGAATTGCCGCGGACCGTAGATGCAGGACTGCCGGAAGGAAGCGGCGGGAATGCCGTAGATGCGCGCGAAGTCGAGCACGTACTGGTCTGCCGCGCCCTTGGAGCAGCCGTAAGGCGACAGGAAGTCCAGCGGTTCGCTTTCCGGAATCCCGTGCGGCCGGTTGGTATAGGCATAACGATTGCCGGCGAGTTCGGACGAGGCGCCCGCGATCTTGCCGTAGACCTTGTTGGTCGAGGCGAACAGGAAGGCGGCCTCCGGGCGGAAGCGGCGCACGGCATCCAGAAGATTGAACGTGCCGAGCGCGTTCACGTCGAAGTCCATGCGTGGATCGGTGACGGAGGTCGTCACCGCGACCTGCGCGGCCAGATGAATTACGGCGTCCGGTTTCGTCTCGGAAACCACCTTGTTGACCGCGGCGGTGTCGCGCACATCGACTTTGGCGAATTCGAACTCGGTTTCGTCCCGGAGCCAGGTCAGATTGCTTTCGGTGCCCACGCGGGAAAGGTTGTCGAGCACCGTCACCTGCCAGTTGCGCTGGCCGAAATAGCGGGCGGTATTGCAGCCGACAAAACCGGCGCCTCCGGTGATCAGAACGTGCTTGGTACTCATCTCGCCTTCCGTTGAGTTGCGACGCGGGTATATGCCAAATAGCCGAATGCCGGATAACAAATATATCGAGGGATTGCGGGCGGCCTATCTCGACCTGATGCGGGACAGCCTGACGGGACGCCTGAACGAAGACCCGCCGCTGCCGTCCTCCAAAGTGGACGGCTATAAAGCGGATTTTCGCGAACAGGGTTGGGACTGGCCGTCAAAGGCGCCCTCCATGATCGGCACCCTTCGGATGCAGAACGTGCGCAGCGAGTGCGAGCGCGTGCTCGCCGACAATGTCCCCGGCGACTTCGTGGAAACCGGCGTCTGGCGCGGCGGTGCCGCGATCATGATGCGCGCGGTGCTTTCGGCATACGGCGTCACCGATCGCAGGGTATTTGCCGCCGACAGCTTCGAAGGCTTTCCGGGACAGTCGGAGGCCGACACCAATTTCTCTGTCGGCGGGGTTAGCGACTTTGCCGTTTCGCTCGAGGCAGTGAAGGAGAATTTCGCGCGCTATGGCTTGCTCGACGATCAGGTCGTTTTTCTCAAAGGGCTGTTTCGCGACACGCTGCCGACCCTGCCCGCATCGCGCATCGCGATCTTGCGCCTCGACGGCGATCTCTACGAGAGCACGCGCGACGGCCTCATGCTTTACGAGCGGCTTTCGCCCGGCGGAACGCTGATTGCCGACGACTATTTCCTGTTCGACGGACAGCGCAAGGCCATCGACGAGTTCAGGGATGCTCAAGGCATCACGGACCCGATTGTCCGGATCGATCATTTTGGCGGCTACTGGATCAGGCGCTAGACCGGCGATACCGGCACTTTGTTCGCCGACAGCGCCGCTTCGAAATAGGCGATCGTGCGCTCGAGCCCCTGCTTCAGCGGCGTCAGCGGTTCCCAGTCGAGTTGCTCGTTCGCGCGGCTGATGTCCGGACGGCGTTGCCGCGGATCGTCGATCGGCACCGCGTGAAATGCGAGCTTCGAGGCGGAGCCCGTCATCGCAATCACGATGTCGGCGAGTTCGCGCATCGTAATCTCGTGCGGGTTGCCGAGATTGAGCGGGCCGGTGACGGAATCCGGCGCGTCCATGAATTTCACGAGGCCGGTAACAAGATCGTCGACATAGCAGAACGAGCGCGTACGGCTGCCGTCCCCATAGATCGTGATGTCGCGGTTCTGCAGCGCCTGCACGATGAAGTTCGAAACCACGCGGCCGTCGTTCGGGTGCATGCGCGGGCCGTAGGTATTGAAAATCCGCACGACCTTCGTGCTGAGATTGTGCTGGCGGCGATAGTCGAAGAACAGCGTTTCAGCGACGCGCTTACCTTCGTCGTAGCAGGCGCGCGGACCGATCGGGTTCACGTTGCCCCAGTAATCCTCGACCTGCGGATGCACTTCCGGATCGCCATAGACCTCGGAGGTCGATGCCTGCAGCACCGGCGCATGCAGCCGCTTGGCGAGCCCCAGCACGTTCAGCGCACCGAGCATGCTGGTCTTCGCCGTCTTGATCGGGTCATGCTGATAGTGAACCGGGGACGCGGGACAGGCGAGATTGTAGATCTGGTCTACCTCGACAAAGAGCGGATTGCAGATGTCGTGGCGGAGCACTTCGAACTCGGCGTAGTCC
>JAEZFA010000267.1 GCA_023417665.1 Pseudomonadota bacterium
CGTGGATGGCCGGGACAAGCCCGGCCATGACGATTCAAATTATCGCCGCGTTCACCCTGAATCCGGCACGCCGCGCGCAAACCCCGCGCGGCGTGTTAGCGTTCCGGCTATGCGCTTCGTGGTTATCGGTTTCGTGCTGTTGTTTGCGATGTCGGCGAAGGCAGAGCAGTTCTCGCTCCGCTGTGACGACGGCCCGCACAAGCCTTTGCATTTCACCTTCGACACCAAGGCGCACAAGGCGATCTATGAATCGCCGGTGCGTGACGCGCCGCTGCCCGGAACCATTACGCGCTCGATCGGCCGCTCCTTCCTGTTCAGCGTGCAGATGATCGGGCCCGATTTCACCGATTTCGTCTGGGATGACGGCGCCGCGCAGATGCAGGTCGGGCTCCGCGGCACGCCGTTCCAGCGCAAGTTTCCCTGCACGCAAATTCCGCTGAGGCCGGTCGCCGCCCAGTTCGAGACGCTCTGGCCGAAGCACCCGCAATAACTCACGCAAACGCGATATCGCCGCCTCTCGACCGGACGGGTCCGGCGGGGTAGGGATTGCGCCGGTATAAGGACCTTTGCAGGCGATGACGGACGATTTGAACGCGCTGCCGGCCGGCGCGTCGATCGCGGGATATCACATCATCCGCGTATTGGGCGCGGGCGGATTTGGCATCACCTACGAGGCCGAAAGCCCCTTCACCCGCAATCGGGTTGCGATCAAGGAGTTCTTTCCCCGCGGCATTGCTTCGCGCGGCGAGGGCATGCGGCTCGCTTATGCCGCGCGGGATGCGGAACTCGTGGAGTGGGCGCTGAAGCGCTTCGAGTCTTCCACGCTCGACCAGTGCAGCCTGCGGCACCCGAACATCGTCGATGTCATTCACTATGTGAAGGAGAACGACACCGGCTACATGATCATGGAGTATGTCGAAGGCGAGACGCTGGAAGGCTGGCTTCGCGAACGCCACGACCTGCCGACGCCCGAGGCCTTGCGTCCGCTGCTTGCGCCGGTGCTGTCGGCGCTGGATTATCTGCACGGCGCGAACATGATCCATCGCGACATCGCCCCGGACAACATCATGGTTCGCCCGGACGGCACGCCGATGATCATTGATTTCGGCGCGGTGAAACTGATCCAGCACGAAACCGAACTGCGTTCGGAAGCCGGCCGCTCTTTCGCGGTGATGAAGCAGTTCTATTCTCCGGCCGAGCAGATCCAGGCTGACGGCGAGATCGACCGCCGCGCGGACATCTATTCTTTCGGCGCCGTGCTCTATCGCGCGCTGACCGGAAGGCCGCCGGCGAGCGCAGAAGCGCGCATGCAAAAGCTCGCGCTGGCAAAGCCCGATCCTTATGTTCCGCTTTACCATCACGCGTCGTCGATCTCGCCGGAGTTCTCGGATGCGGTGGATCGGGCGCTGGCCTTCGATGCACGCGACCGGCAATCGCATGTCGCGGAGTTGCGCCGTGAACTTGGCTGGTCCGGGGAGGGTGGCGATACGCTAGCGACGCTCCCGCGCGCCTTGCGTCGCGACGAAGCGTTTGCGCCGCCGCCCCGCCGCTCTCGGCTTCCCTGGATACTGCCGCTTGTCGGCATTGCCGCGATCGCGCTCGCGATTGGCTACAGCAACGGCCTCATCACGTTGCCGAAATTCGGTACCGATGTAACGCAGCAGGAAACCCCGGCGCCGAAGCTCGACGATGCGACCGAAGTGCCCGAAATGCAGGTGAAGACCGAGCCTGACGGCACGGCGGAACCGGAAAACCAGGAAGTGCCGCCCATAGCACCGGGAAAATATCCCGCGCGCTACAGCGGCGAGGTGAACGCCTATCGGGTCGCCGAAACCAATCCCGGCGAGCCGCTTGCCAATTGCGTGATCGGCCGGCCGGTGCCTTTCAGCGTCGAGGTGCAAGACAACACCCTTCATATCGCGCATGGCGGCAACACCTATGTCACCGAAATCGCGCCTGACGGGAGCTTCAACTTTCAGAGCGGCGGTCTTGGCGGGCTCTTTTCGCGCAAGATGCAGTATCGCGGAACCATCACGCCACAGGCGCTCGAAGGCGAATTTGTCAGCACCGACGACCGTGGCTCCTGTTACGGAAAATTGTCGGCCCGGCCGACCGCAGGCTGAAGCAGGTTTCGTCGCGCTTTCGTGACGGCCGAGGGGAGCCTCACCGGCGGACAAATCCGGGGGGTGCTGGTAGTATTTCCACATGGGCTGCCCCAAAAGCGGCAGCCGCCAAGGACGCTGGCAATGGCGGTGCAGCAGGATCCCAACGCGCTGAAACTCGGCTCGACGATCGCGGGCTACGAGATTCTGCGCGTGATCGGCTCCGGCGGCTTTGGCATTACGTACGAAGCCGCGAGCCGCGTCACCGGAAAGCATGTCGCGATCAAGGAGTTTTTCCCGCGCGGCATCGCCTCGCGCGAGGAAAGCACGCGCATCATATTTGCTGCGCGCGACATGGAACTCGTCGAATGGGCGCTGATGCGCTTCGAAAGTTCGACGACCGAACAATGCCGGCTCAGCCACCCCAACATCGTCGACGTCATTCACTATGTGAAGGACAACGACACCGGCTACATGATCATGGAATACGTCGAGGGCAAAACCCTCGAGCACTGGCTGCGCGAGCAGGGCACACCACCCTCGATGGAGATGCTGCGCGCGACAATGACGCCGATCTTCGACGCGCTCGAATATCTGCATGCACAGAATCTGATCCACCGCGACATCGCGCCGGACAACATCATTATCCGTTCCGACGGCACGCCGAAGATCATCGACTTCGGCGCGATCAAGGTGATCGAGCACGAAACGCAGGTCCGCTCCGCGACCAACCGCTCGTTCTCCGTGTCCAAGCAGTTCTATTCGCCGCCGGAACAGGTGCGCGACAATTCCGGTAAGCTGGATGCGCGCGCCGACGTCTATTCCACGGCGGCCGTGATTTACCGCGCGTTCGGCGGCAGGCCGCCGGTTTCGGCAGAGGAGCGTACGCAGCAGATCGCCTTCGGCAATGGCGACCCGCAGCCGCCGCTCGGCACGCTCGCGCCGGCGGTGCCTGCGTCATTCGCAGCCGCGATCGACCGCGCGCTCGCATTCAACATGCGGGACCGGACCTCATCGATCCAGGCGCTGCGCGAAGAACTCGGCTGGCGCGATGCAAAGG
>JAEZFA010000268.1 GCA_023417665.1 Pseudomonadota bacterium
GCTCTAGATGGCGCTCATTCCCATGGCGCTTTGTTATGTCACCTGGTTTGCGACCTTGCGCCGGATGGCGCCGACGACGGCGGCGATCGGCACGCTCGCGGTCCCCGTCATCGGCGTGATTACCGCCGCGATGATGCTCGGCGAGCCGCTCGGCGCCCGCGAGATCGCCGCGGTCGTGCTCACGATCGCGGGCGTATGGCTCGCGCTTTCAAAACCGGCAGCCGACGCTAAAGCAGCGCCGTAACGACCGCGCCGTAATGCGTTCCGGCACCGGCGACGACGAAGCCGTGCCAGATCGCATTCTGGTACGGCAGCCGCTCCCATAAATGGAAAATGACGCCGACGGTGTAGAGCAGCCCGCCCGCTCCCAGCAGCACCAGCGCGGCGATGCCCAGCGAAGTCAGGATCGGTTCGAGCGCGATGATCCCGACCCAGCCCAGCGCGATGTAGAGCCCGGTCGTGACGCCTTCGAGCCGCTTCGGCCACAGTAGCTTGATCATGACCCCGATGATCGCGACGCTCCAGACCAGCACCATCAATATGACGGCCCAGTCCCCCTTCAGCATCAGCATCGTGAACGGCGTGTAGGTGCCGGCGATCATCAGGAAGATGCCGGAATGATCCAGCCGCTGGAAATATTCGCGGTAGCGGCTCTTGCGGGCGATGTTGTAGAGCGCCGAACAGGAGAACATCAGCACCATGCCGGCGGCATAGATGCTGACCGCGATGATCTCCACATAGGTGTGATGAAGCGCTGCGATCACGATCAGCACGATCGAGCCGATCACGCCCGCGACCACGCCGATCACATGGATCACGCCGTCGGCCACCAGTTCCCTGCGGCTTGGAATCCGGATTCCGAGTGCTGAAGCGGCGGCGGCGACGGGATCGTTCATGGGATCGAGACTACACTCCGGCGTTTAACGCTTTTCTGACGTCGGCTCACGTCGCGTAGCGGCGGCGAAGCGCCTCGTAGGCTGCGATCGCCATGGCGGTCTTGAGCGCGGTCGCGAGCCAGAACGGCGTCAGTCCGGCCGCAAGCGCGGTATTGAGGCCGACCAGATGCGCGAGCCAGGCCACGCCGAGCGCCAGAGTGATCGCGTGGCCGAGCAGCATCCACGCGGCGTTCGTCAGCAGCGATTTCATCCAGCCGCGGTCGGAAGCAAATCCGACCACAAGTGCCGCGACGAGAAAGCCGAACAGGTAACCCCCGGTCGGCCCGTACATATAAGCGACGCCGATGCCGCGCTCCGGCGTGCCGGCGAAGACCGCGAAATTCAGTCCGCCCTCGAACAGATAAAGCGCGACCGCCGCCGCGCCCGCGCGCGCACCAAGCGTCGCGCCGAGCAACAGCACCACGAAGGTCTGCATGGTCATCGGCACGGGCCAGAACGGAAGCTGGATCTTCGCGGAAAGAATAAGGAGCAGATTTCCGATCAGGATTCCGGCCACGCGCTGCGCGGGCGACAGATCGAACAAGCCGCCTTTGATGGCGGAAACATTCGCGCTCATGGCTCAGGGTTCCCGTGCACTTCGCGATTTCTCCTGCGAAGCCAACACCTGTTCCGCCGCTCGTTCAATCGGCAATTCGACGCGGGGGAAGAGAGCCCTCCTCGCGCGCGGGTTCAGTCGTCGAGGTGAGCCGCGACTGCGTCCGCAAGCGAGAGCGACGAGGTCAGGCCGGGCGACTCGATGCCGAAAAGATGGACAAGTCGCGGCAGTCCATGCTGCGCGGGACCGTCGATCCGGAAATCCGCCGCGGGCTCGCCGGGACCCGTCAGTTTCGGGCGAATGCCGGCATAGTCCGGCACCAGCGAACCGTCGGGCAGTTTCGGCCAATAGCGGCGGATGCTCGCGTAAAAGGAGCCCGCACGCGCGGCATTCACGCTGTAATTTTCTTCCGCGATCCATTCCACGTCCGGACCGAAACGCATGCGCCCGGCGAGATCGAGCGTCACATGCGTGCCTAGACCGCCGTCGATCCGCGGCGCCGGGTAAATCAGCTGCGAGAAAACCGGCTTTCCCGCGTAGCCGAAATAATTTCCGCGCGCGAGATGCAGCGGCGGCACGCGGTCCGCCGGATAGCCTTCGGTCTGTTTTGCCAGTGCCTGCGCGCCAAGGGCCGCCGCATTCACCACGGCATCGACTTCCAGTTCGCCCTCGCTGCTGCCGGAGTGATGCACGATCCAGCCGCCCTTCCCTCGCGCGATGCGGTCGATCTTCGTTTCGAAAGCGATCGCGCCGCCGGCGTCTTCCAGGTCGCCCTGCAACGCCACCATGAGTTGATGAGTGTCGACGATTCCGGTTTCGGCCGAATGCAGCGCGGCCACGCAATGCAGTTCGGGTTCGCGCGCCCGCGCAGCAATGCCGTCGATCAGGGAAAAATTCTCGACCCCGTTCGCGAGCCCCTGTCGCAGGATCGCTTCCAGCTTCGCGACCTCCGCGTCTTCGGTCGCGACGATCAGCTTGCCGGTTTTCTTATGCGGCACGCCGTGCGAAGCGCAGAATTCGTAAAGCATACGTCGGCCGCGCGGACAGTGATACGCGCGGAGCGAACCGCCCGGATAATACATGCCGGCATGAATGACCTCGGAATTGCGGGAGGAAACGCCATTGCCGATGCCGCGGGTCATTTCGGCAACGATGACTTCGTGTCCCTTCCGCGCCAAAGCGCGCGCGATCGCCAATCCGACCACACCCGCACCGACCACGAGAACCTGCATGGCGTCAGCTTACCGTGCTTTCAGCGGCTCGGCAGGCGCCGCATCCGCGATCCGCATTTCCACCATCTCGCGGCCCTGCCAGCGATTGATCGAGAGCGTGCCCGCAACGTGCATTGACTGTCCCCGCGCACCAAGCAGCGCCTGCCCGAGCGGCCGGTCGAGGCTGCGAAACGCAACGGCCGAAAGCGTCGCGCCGTCGTTCGAGCGCAGCCGCACGCGCACATGGTTCTGACCGACCGGATCGGCGAAAGCGATCATGTGCGACGGCAGCGCGAATACCGGCTCGGGATTGCCGGAGCCGAAAGGTCCCGCGCGCTCGGCCATCGCGAAGAGTTCGCCGTTCGCGCCGCGCGCGGTGATCGCCGCATCGATTTCGAGACAGTCCTCGTGCCGCGCTTTTTCGACCGCATCGTGGAGCCGCGCTTCGAGGTAGGCACGCAGATCGCCAAGCTTGCTTCGCGTCACGGTCAAGCCGGCCGCCATCGCGTGCCCGCCGCCTTTGACGAGCAGCCCCTCCTCCACTGCGCCGCGCACCGCGCGGCCGAGATCGACACCGGCAATCGAGCGGCCGGAGCCGGTGCCCTGCTCGCCGAGCATGGCGATCGCGAATGCGGGGCGCGAAAAGCGTTCTTTCAGCCGCGCCGCAACCAGACCGACCACGCCGGGATGCCAGCCGTCGCCGCTTGCGATCACGACGGCGCCCTGCTCGTCATGTCCGAGCGACGCCATTGCCTCGGCTTCCGCGTCCGCAAGCGTGCGCTTCTCGACTTCCTGCCGCTCGATATTGAGTTCGTTCAGCCGTTGCGCGATGGCGTTGGCTTCCGCCGGATCGTTGGTCGTGAGCAGCCGCGTGCCGAGCGTGGCGTCGCCGATGCGGCCGCCCGCATTGATGCGCGGCCCCAGCAGAAAACCGAGATGCCAGGCGGCCGGCGGCCCTTCGAGCCTTGCCGCATCCATCAAGGCGCGCAGGCCATGGTTCTCGCGGTTGCGGAGCGAGATCAGCCCCTTGGTGACAAAGGCGCGGTTCAGCCCTTTCAGCGGCACGACATCCGCGACCGTGCCGAGCGCGACGAGATCGAGCAGCTGCAAAAGGTCGGGCTCGACCCGCCCGCCGGTCCAGTGTCCGCGCGAGCGCAGTTCGCGGACCAGCGCAACGCAGGTCATGAACGTGAGGCCCGCCGCGCAGAGATGGCCGAGCCCGGATAGATCGTCCTCCCGATTGGGATTCACGAGCGCGCTTGCGACCGGCAGTTGCTCGCCGGCCTGATGGTGATCGACGACCACGACATCGAGGCCGAGCTTGCTCGCTTCGCCAAGCGCTTCCGCGCTGGTGGTGCCGCAATCGAGCGTAATGAGCAGGCTCGCGCCGCGCGCATCGATGTTGCGTACCGCCTCGACGTTCGGCCCGTAGCCTTCGAACACGCGGTCGGGAATATGGAAGAACGGATCGCTTCCGGCGGCACGCAGGACCCGCACCATCAACGCCGTCGATGTTGCGCCGTCGACATCATAGTCGCCGATGATCGCGATGTTCTCGGAATGCTGGACCGCATCGGCAATGCGGGCTGCCGCACGCTCCATGTCGGTGAGCACGTTCGGGTCCGGCATCAGCCGCCGGATCGTCGGATCGAGAAAATTTTCGACCTCGTCGAGCGCCACACCACGACCGGCGAGAATTCGCGAGAGCAGTTCGGGCAAGCCGAAACGCTGGCCGATTGCGGCCGCCGTCTGCGCGCCGCGCAGGTCCAGCCGGTCGCGCCAGATCCGGCCGGAGGCGGACTTTTGCACGCCCAGAAATGCGCGGGATTCGGTCATGTCTGACATTATCATCGTCATGGCCGGGCTTGTCCCGGCCATCCACGCCT
>JAEZFA010000300.1 GCA_023417665.1 Pseudomonadota bacterium
TGCCGATCCTCTGGCACATCATGAAAATCTATTCGGCCGGCGGCGTGAACGAGTTCGTCGTGCTGTGCGGCTATCGCGGCTTCATGATCAAGGAATTCTTCGCCAACTACTTCCTGCACAATGCCGACGTGACCTTCGATGTCGAAAAAAACAAGATGGAAGTGCATAATGCCGCCGGCGAGCCCTGGCGCGTGACGCTGATCGACACCGGGGACAAGACGCAGACCGGCGGACGCATCAAACGCGCCCGGCGTTTTGTCGAGAACGATGCCGCCTTCCACGTGACCTATGGCGACGGCGTGGGTGACATCGATATCCGCGCGCTCGAGAACTTTCACGCCGGTCACGGAAAGCTCGCGACATTGACCTCGGTGCAGCCGGCAGGGCGCTTCGGCAGCCTGCGTCTCGACAAGGACCACGTCACGGCGTTTCAGGAGAAGCCGCAGGGCGACGGCGGCTGGATCAATGGCGGGTTCTTCATGCTATCGCCAAAGGTGTTCGACTACATCGAGGATGACGCGACGATCTGGGAGCGTCAGCCGCTGGAGAAGCTGGCAGACGACCGGCAGTTACTCGCCTATCGGCACCGCGGTTTCTGGCATGCGATGGACTCGCAGCGCGACAAGGACGTGCTCAACGAAATGTGGAGCAAGAGCAACGCGCCCTGGAAAGTCTGGTGATGAATACGGCGTTCTGGCGGGACAAGCGGGTTTTTCTCACGGGCCATACCGGCTTCAAGGGCGGATGGATGGCGCTGTGGCTCGAGCAGATGGGGGCCGATGTTTTCGGCTATTCGCTCGCGCCCGCGACCGAGCCGAATTTCTTTCAGGCCGTGCAGCTGTCGCGAGGCATAAAGGGAAAGATCGCCGATCTCGCGGCGCGCGATACGCTCGAGACGGCGATGCGCGAGCATAAGCCCGATATCGTGATCCATGCGGCGGCGCAGGCGCTGGTGCTGCCGTCCTACAAGGATCCGGTCGCGACTTTCGCGACCAACGTGATGGGTACGGTGCATGTGCTTGATGCGATGCGGCGGCAGGACAGCGTCCGCGTCGCAATCAATGTAACGAGCGACAAGTGCTACGAGAATAAAGAGACGACGCGCGGCTATCGCGAAGACGATCCGATGGGCGGGCACGACCCTTATTCTGCGAGCAAAGGTGCGGCGGAGCTCGTTACTTCCGCCTATCGCAATTCCTATTTCACTGCGGCGAACGTGAAGCTTGCGAGCGTGCGTGCCGGCAACGTCATCGGCGGCGGCGACTGGTCGGAAGCGCGGCTGGTGCCGGATATCTTTCGTGCCTTCGCCCGCGGCGAAAAAGTCCGGCTCCGGCATCCGAAAGCGGTCCGCGCCTGGCAGCATGTGCTGGACCCCGTGCGCGGCTATTTGATGCTTGCGGAACGGCTCTGGGAAAGCGACGGGACGCAATTCGCCGACGGCTGGAATTTCGGGCCTGCGCCCTCGGAAATCTACGACGTCGAAACCGTCACGCGTCTGTTCGCCAAGCGCTGGGGTAGCGGTGCCGCCTTCGAAGTCGAAGGCAATGCGGCTTCCCCGCATGAGGCGGGGCTTTTGCTGCTCGACAGCACGCGCGCAAAAGAGCGGCTCGACTGGTCCCCTAGGCTTTCGTTCGAGCAGACGCTGGAGTGGACGACCGACTGGTATCGCGCTTTCTATGACGGAAGGAATGACATGCGCGCTTTCTCGCATGCGCAGATCGAGCAGTTCGCCGCGCTCGGCGCCAACGACGCTGCCGCCTGATCATCATGAACCAAGCTCACTGCAGATTCTGCGCGGCGCCGCTCTCCAGGGTTCTGGTCGACCTCGGACTAAGTCCGGTCTCCAATTCCTTCCTGAAAAAAGAACAGCTCGGCGCCGACGAACCGCGCTTTCCGCTCAAGGTTTACGTCTGCGATGAATGTTATCTCAACCAGATCGAACCGTTTGGAAAGCCGGAAGAGATTTTCGACGACTATGTTTACTTCTCGTCCTATTCGCAGTCGTGGCTCGCGCATGCGAAGCGCTATGCGGAAATGGCCGCAGCCAAGCTGTCGCTCGGCGCGAACAGCCTCGTCGTCGAGATCGCGAGCAATGACGGCTATCTGCTGCAGTATTTCCGCTAGTTGAATATCCCGGTTCTGGGGGTCGAGCCGGCGCATACGGTCGCGGAGGCGGCGCAGAAAAAAGGCGTTCCGACCTGGCAGCGTTTCTTCGGCGTCGAAACTGCGAAAGAGCTCGTTGCGCAAGGAAAGCAGGCGGACTTATTGATCGGCAATAACGTGCTCGCGCATGTGCCGGACCTCAACGACTTCGTGGCCGGTCTTGCCATCGCGCTGCAGCCGAAGGGGACGATCACGATCGAGTTTCCCCATCTCATGCAGCTGATCGAGAATGCGCAGTTCGATACGATCTATCACGAGCATTATTCCTATCTTTCGCTGGTGACGGTGCAGCGCGTATTCGCGGCACATGGCCTGGAAATCTACGACGTCGAGGAAATCCCCACCCACGGCGGCTCCTTGCGGATTTACGCGGGACATCGCGACGTCTTTCCGCAGGCGTCGTCCCGCGTGACGGCGCTCCTCGAAACCGAACGTGCGAAAGGCTACGAAAGCGGCGTCGCCTATGAAGGCTTTGCCGCGAAGGTCGACCGCATCCGCGCCGACCTTCTGGATTTCCTCAACAAAGCCAGGGCGGATGGAAAGAAAGTCGCGGGCTACGGTGCCGCGGCCAAGGGAAACACGCTTCTGAATTATTGCGGGATCGGCAAGGACCTCGTTGCCTTCGTCGCCGATGCCAATCCGCACAAGCAGAATCTCTATTTACCCGGAAGCCATATTCCGGTCGTCGCGCCGGAGCGTATCTTTTCCGAGAAGCCGGACTACGTTCTTATCCTGCCGTGGAACCTGACGGACGAGATTTCCTCTCAACTGAAGGAGATCCGCGACTGGGGCAGCCGCTTTGTCGTCGCGATCCCTTCGATGCGGATATTCTGACGATGACGATGCGCTTTGCCTCCGCGAGCCTCGCCGGCGTGATCGTGGTGGAGGGGGATGTTTCGGAGGATGTGCGCGGGAGTTTCGCGCGCACCTATTGCCAACGCGAATTTGCGCAGGCCGGCCTCAATACCGTGTGGCCGCAGCACAATATCTCCCACAATGCCAAGCGCGGCACGCTCCGCGGCATGCATTACCAGATACCGCCCCATGGCGAGATCAAGCTAATCCGTTGTATTTCCGGCGCAATTTTTGACGTTCTGGTGGATGTGCGAGAGGACTCTCCGACCTTCGGCAAGTGGGAAGGCTTCGAGTTGTCGGCCGAAAATCACCGGGCGCTCTATGTTCCGAACGGTATTGCCCATGGATTTCAAACACTTACCGATCACGCCGCGGTGCTCTATCTGATGTCGGAATTCTACGTTCCGGCAAGCGCGCGGGGAATTGCGTGGAACGATCCGGAACTGGATATCCGATGGCCGATCCCCGATCCGATCCTGTCGGACGCGGACCGCATGCACCCGACGCTTGCGGCGCGTCTGGAACGCGGGGCCTGAGCGGTGCAGCGGGTGCTTGTCACGGGAGCAAGAGGCTACATTGCGTCCCGGGCAATTGCGGCTTTGGTCGATGCCGGCTTTGAAGTTCACGGCACTTCGTCCACGGCTTCGCAAGCGAGCAATGGCGTCACGCTTCATCAGGCCGATCTGCTGCAACACGGCGCGCGAGTGCTTGTGGAGAAGCTGAAGCCGACGCATCTGTTGCTGGCGGCATGGGTGACGAAGCACGGAGAATTCTGGACGAGCGCGGAGAACGAAAACTGGCTGAAGGCGAATGTCGCGCTCGCCGAAGATTTCCTTGCTTCCGGCGGCCGGCGCGTGGTGTTCGCGGGATCATGCGCGGAATACGACTGGTCGGACCCGGTGCTGATGCAGCCGGTCGCGGAAGGTGATGCGCAAGCGCAGCCGCTCACGCCTTACGGGCGTGCAAAGAAGGAGGCGGCACAGCGGATTTCGGCGCTGGCTGCGAACGCGAAGGCCAGCTTCGCAAACGGGCGTATCTTTTTTCCGGTTGGAGAAAAGGAAGCAGACACGCGGTTGTTGCCGACGATCGTCGCGCGGCTGCGCGCAGGCCAGAATCCGGGCCTTCGCCATCCTGACCTGATCAGGGATTTCATCGACGTACGCGACGCGGGATCCGCCCTGGCGGCGATTTTGCGCTCTTCGGTCGAAGGGCCGGTGAATGTGGGTTCGGGGCAGGGCGTGCGGTTGGCTGAGCTTGCGCTAAAGGTCGCGGCGCTACTCGACCGCAAAGACCTTTTACGCTACCAGACCGGCAGCGAACCGGGGACCGAGCCGCCGGTCCTCGTGGCCGACACCTCGCGCTTGCGGCAACAGGTCGGCTTCCTTCCGCGCTACTCGCTTGATGAGACGATTGCCGCCGCGGTTTGCGCAAGCGCGGGAAACGCTACCGAGGTTTGAATGAAGTCGTGTCCGGTTTGTGATGGCAAGGCGCTGCTGCGCTTTCTGTCTCGCGCCAATGTTCCGGTGCATCAGAATCTGCTTTGCGAATCCGAAGACGAAGCGCGCGGCGTAAATCGCGGGCAGCTGGAAATGACCGTCTGCGAAACCTGCAGCTTCGTTTTCAATGCGGCGTTCGACCTGTCGCGGCTTTCCTATGGCGAAGGTTACGACAACTGCCAGACCCATTGGCCGTTCTTCGAAAATT
>JAEZFA010000319.1 GCA_023417665.1 Pseudomonadota bacterium
TCGCAAGGGTGAACCGGGTCGACATGATGCTGCTCAAGGGAATCGACCGGATGCGCGACACGCTGGTCGAGAATACCGAGCGCTTCGCGAAAGGGTTGCCGGCGAACAATGCCCTGCTCTGGGGTGCGCGCGGCATGGGCAAGTCGTCGCTCGTCAAGGCCGTCCATGCATCGATCAACGCACAAACCAAAAACCTGAAGCTGATCGAAATCCATCGCGAAGATATCGAAACGCTGCCGCTTTTGATGAACTTGCTCCGCGGCGCGAAGGACCGCTTCATCGTATTCTGCGACGATCTTTCGTTCGACGGCGACGATACGTCCTATAAATCGCTGAAAGCCGTCCTTGAAGGCGGCATCGAGGGGCGGCCGGACAACGTTATTCTTTATGCGACGTCGAACCGCCGTCATCTTCTTGCGCGCGAAATGGTCGAGAACGAGCGTTCGACTGCGATCAATCCCGGTGAAGCCGTCGAGGAAAAGGTTTCGCTATCCGACCGCTTCGGGTTGTGGCTCGGATTTCACCGCTGCTCGCAAGACGAGTTTCTTGCGATGGTCAACGGTTATGTTTCGCACTTCAAAATTCCGGTCGAGCCCGAACAGCTGCGGCGTGAGGCGCTTGAATGGGCAACCACACGTGGATCGCGTTCGGGCCGCGTCGCGTGGCAGTTCGTACAAGACCTTGCCGGACGGCAGGGCGTGAAGCTTTCCTGAGGAGGAGCCGATATGAACCGCCAGATCCTGCTCGCCGAAACGCCAAAAGGAAAACTCGGGCTCGAGCATTTCAAGCTGCAAGACGGCGAGATGCCCTCGCCGCAGGACGGCGAAGTGCTCCTCAAAATCCGGTTGATCTCGCTCGATGCCGCGAACCGCGCCTGGATGCAGGGCGCGACCTATCGCGAAGCCGTCGGCGCGGGCACCGTTATGGCCGGCGGTTCTATTTCCGAAGTCGTGGAGAGCAAGGCGCCGAACTTCAGCAAAGGCGACCTCGTCTTTGCGGATACCGGCTGGCAAGAATATGCGGTGGTGGGGGCGAAGAAGCTGCTGAAGGTGCCGCATGTGCAGCCAATGACGCATCTTCTGAGCGTCTACGGCATCGCGGGCCTCACCGCCTATTTCGGGTTGCTCGATGTCGGACAGCCGAAAGCCGGCGAGACGGTTGTCGTCTCCGCTGCTGCAGGGTCTGTCGGATCGCTGGTCGGACAGATTGCCAAGATCAAGGGCTGCCGCGTCGTCGGCATCGCCGGCGGCCAGGAGAAGTGCGACTGGCTGAAATCCGAACTCGGGTTCGACGACGCCGTCGACTACAAGGCCGGACCGGTGTTCAAGTCGCTCAAGGCCGCCTGCCCCGACGGCATCGACGTCTATTTCGACAATGTCGGCGGCGACATCTTCGAAGCCTGCCTCGCGCAGATGAAGCTGCACGGCCGCATGGTCTGCTGCGGCGCCGTCTCCGCCTATGACGGCGCGGCACCGGCCTCCGGTCCGCGCGGCGTGCCGGGGCTGATCGTCGTGAAGCGGCTCCGCGTACAGGGCTTCATCGTCATGGACTATTACAGCCAGGCGATGAAAGCGGTCGCCGAATTGCAGGGCTGGGTCGCCTCCGGAAAACTCAAGGTGCAGGAAGACGTACTCGAGGGCATCGAGAACACACCGAAAGCGCTGATCGGTCTGCTCAACGGCGACAACCGCGGCAAGCGCATGGTGCGCGTCGCCTGACGCCGTCGCGAAATTTGAATCGCTCTAATGACAGCCGCGCAATTGGTCGCAGCGGTAATTCCGTCTTGATCGCACGCGTAACCGGGTTAAGAAGGAATTAACGCGCCAGCTACGCTACACGCCGCCAGCCGCAATAAATGAACATCGGGGGCGATGATGGGGCTTATCGGCTACCGCGCGTTTGCGCTTGCCGGCTGCACGGCAATTACTCTTTCACTTTCAAATCCGGCTTATGCGCAGACTATGGCGCTGCCGGAAATCACAATCCAAGGCGAACTCATTGAGCGCAGTTCGCAAGACGCGACCACCAGCGTCGGCGTCATTACGAATGAACGGATTCAGCAAGAGCAGATTCTGGATTTTCATGATGCGCTGAACGCAGCCGCAAACGCCCTTTCGACGCGGACCAGCCAGAACAACAGCGGCATAACAATCCGCGGCATCAATTCCGAGGGCTTGTCGCAAAACCAGAGCGCGAACTCTGCGCCCGTCGTCAGCGTGATCGTCGATGGCGCGATGCAGAATGCCGAAGCCGTTCGCCGCGGCGTGCGCTCCCTTTGGGACGTCGAGCAGGTCGAAGTTCTGCGCGGGCCGCAATCGACGCTTCAGGGCAAAAATACCGCCGCCGGCGCCGTGCTCGTGAAGACAAAAGACCCGACCTTCTCCTGGCAGGCGATGGCAGAGATCACGGCGGGCACGCACGAGCTACTGAGCACCGGAGTCATGCTTTCCGGTCCGCTGATCCCGAACGAACTCGCGTTCCGGGTCGCCGGTCAGATTTATCGCGCCGAGAACGATATTCACTATACCGATCCGGGCAATGCTCGTCTCGGCGAGGATCGCTTCGGCAACATTCGTGGCAAGATTTTATGGACGCCTTCCAGTATTCCTGGGCTGAGAGCGCTGTTCACGGTCGCGCATACGGATGACAAGCCCAGCGTGAACGCGGTGCACGGACCCAATTTCTTTGACCGCGTTTACACAACAGGCCTGATCAACACGAGTGTCGAGTTTCGCTCGACCAAGACCAATAACTACGTTTCAGACATTTCCTATGCCCTGACGGGCGCGCTCAAAATTCGCAGCATCACCGCCTATGCGGCAACCGACACCGATATTTCGACGGCGCCGGGCAATATCGCCTATACGCGAAACAACGAGAGAAAAGGCAGCGATTTCACGCAAGATTTTCGCCTCGAACTGGAAAATCCGGGCAATGGCTTCTCGGGCGTGGTCGGGCTGTTCTACGGTGACTTCACCACGAAGTCCGACGGGACTATCGCGTTCCCCGGGCTCGTCTATCAGGCCGGCAACCACTACAACAACACGCGCAGCATTGCTGCCTATACCGATCTTCGCTACCGGATCGACCGTTGGGTATTCATTGCCGGCGGCCGCGCGTTGCAGGACGATATCAGAAGCCACGCCACGGGCAGCCTCATCAACGGGACGATCCCGATTGACCACAGCACGGACGCGAGTTTCAGTGCGTTCTTGCCCAAGGCTGGCGTTACGTTCGATCTCGCACCAAATCAGACCATCGGCTTCACATACCAGGAAGGCTACCGTTCGGGTTTCAACGACGCGAGCTACGCGCTCGGCTTCCCGTTATATTATTCGGTCAAGCCCGAATATCTGAAGGCTTATGAATTCAGCTACCGCTCGAACTGGATGGCGAACCGGCTTCAGGTGAACGCGAACGTCTTCTACTACGACTACAAAGATCAGCAGGTTGCGTACGAGCCCGGACTGCCGGGAATGGCCATCGTTACCAACGCCAACAAATCTCATTTGTATGGCGCTGAGTTCGAGACCCGCTTTCTCGCAACCGAGCGTTTGACGCTCTATGCGTCGCTCGGCCTGCTATGGACCAAATTCGACGACATCTTCGTGCCCCCGCCGGGCGGAGGAGACGTGTCTGGCAATCAGTTCACCGAAGCTCCGAGCTACACGATCAACGTCGGCGGCATGTACAAGGACCCGAGCGGCTTCTTTATCGGCGCAAACTCGCGCTTCATCGATGGCTACTTCTCCTATGGCGCACTCGACAACGACCCGCTGCGCTATGTCAGCAACGCGGTCATTGTCGATGCGCGTGCTGGATGGGAGTTCAAGACGAGCACGCTTACCGTGTTCGCCAAGAACCTCTTCGATGAGCGCTATCTGACCTACATCGCCAACGGCGCCGCGCAGGCAGGTGTCGGCGACTCCCGGCAGTTCGGCGTCACATGGCAAGTCCGTTACTGAGAATGCTCAAGCGCATAGTATGGGGACCGCGCGGTGGCTGGCGCGGCGCGGTCCGCATTGTCGTATTGCTCGGCGTGATCGGCGGCATGTTATATGGCGTCCGTTACGCCGTCAGCTACGCGCGATTGCAGCACACCTTTGCCGCCTCGAATGCCGCGCGGCTTTGTGCGGGACTCTTCCTCAGCGGACGCACGCCCGAAGAGATCAACGATCAGTCGCTTTACAAAGAAGGACTCCGCAAGGATCGTTACGCAGCGATACTCAATTCGATCTACGATAGCCTTACAACGGAAATTGACCGGCAGAAGGGCATCGTCACGGTTGACGGCTTGCTGATCCGTCCGGTTGTCGCTTCCTATCAAGCCGATCGCGGCTGCGTGCTGGATCGCGATACATCACACGCCCAAACACCAAAGGCGGTTACATACAATCGCATCGGCAAATTCACCGTGCTGACGCGCGCCGAACTGCCAGAAGCGCTGGCGAAGAAGCTTGACGATGAAGTCGCCCGAAACTTTGCCGACCCCGAGCATGCCACGCACGCCTTGCTCGTCTACAAGAACGGCGTACTTATTCGCGAAACCTATGCTGCCGCCGGCGGGCCCGACTTTCGGGCGGAGAGCTGGTCGCTCGGAAAAACAATTGTCGGCACGCTGGTCGGCAAGCTGATTGCGGAAGGCGCGCTTTCGCTCGACGAGCCGATCCAGATTTCCCAATGGCCGGAAGGTGACCCGCGGCGCAAGATTCTTTTACGTCATGCAATGGGGATGTCGGGTGGGCTCCGCTTCTCCACGGGTTTTAAAACCTTCCCATTCTATGCCCAGGGCGACCATGGCCTCGTCTATACCGATCTCGACGATGTGGTGCGCTTTGTCACCGACCGCCCGCTCGAACATGCGCCCGGAAGCTTCGGCACCTACAACAACGCCGATCCTTTGCTGATGCTCGAATTCATCCGGCAGAAGCTGAAGCTCGACAATGATCAGCTTCGGCAGCTGATCCGGGAGAAAGTCTTCGCGCCGCTGAACATGGATGTCGTGCTCTCGACGGACCCGAAGGGCTTTCCGATCATCACCGGCTATGTTTACGGCACCGCGCGTTCCTGGGCATCGCTGGGGCTGCTTTACGCCAACAAGGGCGCGCTCGACGGAAAGCCGTTTCTGGCGAGCGGGTTCGTGGATTTCGTTGCGACGCCCTCGTCCGGCTATCCCAAAGAGGCCTATGGCGGCATGCTCTGGCTGAACCGCCACGCCTGGTATCCATGGCCCCCGGAAACGCTGGTGATGTCAGGCGCCGGCGATCAGGTCGTCGCGGTATTGCCGGCAGACGGCATCGTTATCGTCCGCATGGGGCACCGGAACAAGTCGAGCAGCACCGGCCCGACCATGAGAGACAGCATCAAGAACATCATCGCGTTGCTGCGCGCGAAATAGCAAAACGCCGGGCGTTGCCGCCCGGCGTTTTTCCTCGCGGTGCGGCGATCCTGCGATCAGGCGCCGACTGCATCCTTGACGCATTTGTTCGTGAAGCTGTTCTTGGCGGCGCCCGAAAGCTTCTTGTCGGCCGCCTGCTTGTCGCAGGACGACTTCGCGTCGGTTTCGCACTTCTTCAGGAAACTCTGTTTCGCCGCGCCGGCGAGCTTCTTCGAAGCCGCGTTGGCACTGCAGGTCGCCTGCGCATTGGCGCCGGTGGCGGCGGCGAAAGTCAGCGCGAGCGCCAGGATCATCGTACGCATCGGGTATTTCCTCCTTCGCTCCGGAAACGATTCCCGGAGCCGTGACGCCGAAGCGAATTGCGAAAATGCGACCGGAAAATGACGGGGCAGAAATACGGTGTTTTGTACTTATGAAACGGCTTGCTTCGGCCGGCCGAAAAACACGACTGCCGCGGCAACCAGATCCAGCACCGCGGCCAGCACCAGCACCTCGCGATAGCCGCCGAAGTAGTCATGGAGCCAGCCGAACATCGCCGGCCCGAGCGCGGAGGCAAACCCGATGCACATCCAGCCGACGCCGTAGATCGAAGCGAATATCCCGGCACCGAATTCGCGGCGAACGATAATTGGAGAAAGCGTGGTGACGTTTCCCGTCGTCAAACCATAAACGAGGCTCGCGGCGACCAGCATCCATGCGGCGGGCACGGCTGCGATCGCCGCCAGTGAAACCGCCGCGACCACCAGCACCGCAGCAGCCGTGACCCGCAGATCGACATGATCCGCCCAGCGCGCCAGCGCCACGCGGCCGGCAAATGCGGCCACGGCCGTGATCGACACGATGAAGGCGGCGCCTCCGGTACCCAGGGTCGGCACCGCAAGCGTGACATGGTGCGTGAGGAAGCCGACCTGCACACCGAGGCCAAGCGCAAAGGCGATGACAATGCTGATGAAGGCGAGCGTCCGCAGCGCTTCGCCGCGGCTCCAGCTGCGAACCGGCTGCTCGTTGCTTTTCTCGGCCGGCGGCTCGCCGTCCGGGTAAAGCCCGAGTTCGGCGGGCGACTTCCGCAACACGAACAGCGCGAGCGGCATAACGACGACGAGCGCGAGTACCGCGCTCCAGAGCATCGCCTGTTCGAGACCGAGCCGCGAGATCGCGAAGATCAGCAAAGGCGTGGAGGTCATGCCGCCGATCGATGCGCCGAGCATCGCGCTCGACACGGCCCTGCCCTGATGCTTCTCGAACCAGGGCGAAAGCGTCGCCGTGATCGTGGTGACCGACAGGCAGGAATAGCCAAGGCCGGTCAGCGAGAATGCCACATAGACATGCCAGGGTTCGCGCACCTGCCCGATCAGAAAAGCGCCCGTCGCGATCAGGATTGCTCCCAGCGCCATCACCGGCCGCGGGCCGTATTTGCCGACCGCCGGCCCGGTAAACGCGGATGAGATCGAGGACAGCAGCACCGAAACGGTGATGGCCGAGGAGATCGAACCGACCGACCAGCCGCGCGACTGTGCGATCGCGTGCAGATAGACGCCGATCCCGAATATGCCGAGGCCCCAGCTTATGGTGGCAATCACCAGACAGGCCGCGACGATCCACCAACCGTAGAAAACCCGCGCCGCCATGCATTGCACCCAAGAAGAACAGGTACAGCTATAGCCGCATCGGGAGACGCAGGCGATGGCCTGCGGCGCGTAACGCTACGTTACGGTGTGGAAGAGCCGCGCTGCGGAAGAGGAGAGCCGCGCTGCGGAAGAAGGGTCAGTGCAGCGTTTCGTTCGGGCCGGGGCCTTCGCCGGCAAGCGCGTCGCGGGCGCCGACATCCTCGATCAAATCATAATGCTGCGTGATGTCCTGCCAGACACGCGCGATGCGCGCCCACTCGACGCGCGCTTCATCCGGCAAGGTCGGATCGTTGGCCTTGTTGACCGCTTCGATCGCACTGGCATGGCAGTATTCGAGGACACGCATGGGCTTCTAACGCGGCTCCTGTCCGCGCGGTTCCTTTGCGCCGCCGGCCGATCACATACAAATAAATCCGCCGTGAGCGGGAACCTCCAATCGCCGCAAGCATTATCAGCCTGTCGAGCGACGCCTTTCCCCCCGGGCGGCCGACAATCAAAACCCGGAGAGCGCCTCGCCTCCGGGTTTTCTTTTGGGGCGGTCGTTATGGAGGCTATGCAATGTCCTTGGGCACAATTCTTCTAATCATCCTGATCATCATTCTTCTGGGCGGCTTCTCCGGCCTCGGCGGCGGACCGTTCTATGGTACCGGCTACTATGGCGGCGGCGGCCTCGGCCTCGTGATCGTAATTCTGCTTATCCTGATACTGATGGGCAGAATCTAGCGCCGCATTACCCCTTCACGACAAAGCGCTCCGGCGGTTTTTCTGCCGGGGCGCTTTTTTTATCCTGACGGCGGGAACTTAATCCGCTCTATTGCGTTGGGCGCAATTGGTACGTGTTGGGGAAGCGCAGAAATTGAATTCCGCCGAGCAATTCCATGCTTCGCAGACGGACGATGGCCGCTACCGGATTCTGCTGGACGCCATCACCGATTACGCCATCTATATGCTCGACAGCAGCGGAATTGTGACCAGCTGGAATGCCGGCGCGCAGCGCTACACCGCACCCGAGATCATCGGCGAGCACTTTTCCCGCTTCTACTCGCCGGAGGACCGGGCCAAATCCCTGCCCGAGCGCGCACTTGCGACCGCGGCGTCGGAGGGCGCGTTCGAATCCGAAGGCTGGCGGATCCGCAAGGACGGTAGCCGCTTCTGGGCGCATGTCGTCATCGACGCGATCCGCGACGATGCCGGCGAGCTCATCGGCTTCGCGAAGATCACCCGCGACCTCACCGAGCGAAAAGCGGCGAGCGACGCGCTGCGCCAGAGCGAGGAACAGTTCCGCCTGCTGATCGAAGGCGTCACCGACTACGCGATCTACATGCTGGACCCGCAAGGCCATGTCGCGAGCTGGAATGCCGGTGCCGAGCGGATCAAGGGCTACCGCGCCTCGGAAATCCTCGGGCAGCACTTTTCGCGATTTTACAGCGAGGACGACCGCCGCGCCGGGGCACCCGAAATCGCGCTGCAGACCGCGATCCGCGAAGGCCGCTTCGAGAAGGAAAGCTATCGCTACCGGAAGGACGGCACCAAGTTCATCGCCCATGTCGTGATCGATCCGATCCGGGACGAACGCGGCAACGTGATCGGCTTTGCCAAGATCACCCGCGACATCACCGAACGCGAGGAAAACCGGCTCGCGCTCGAGCGTACCCGCGAGCAGCTCTTCCATTCACAGAAGATGGAGGCGATCGGAAAGCTCACCGGCGGCGTCGCGCACGACTTCAACAATCTGCTGATGGTCATTCAGAGCAGCCTCGAACTGTTGCAGAAGCGATCACCCGATAACGCGCAGATCACGCCTCTGATTCAGAACGCACTACGGGCGACCGAACGCGGCTCGGCGCTCACGCAACGCATGCTCGCCTTCGCGCGGCGTCAGGACATCGAGAAACGGGTGATCGACATGCCGCGCCTGATCGGCGAAACGAGCGAACTGCTGCAGCGTTCGCTCGGGCCTTCCTTCGCGGTCAAGACGGAATTCGAGGGCACCATTCCGAATGTCCTGGCCGACCCGAACCAGCTCGAAAGCGCGCTCCTGAATCTCGCCTTCAATGCCCGTGACGCGATGCCCGACGGCGGCAAGATTACGATTGCGGTGCGCGCGTGCCGCAATCCCGCAAGCGACCTGCCGGGCGGAGACTATGTCTCGATCGCGATGCGCGACAGCGGCCACGGCATGGATGCCGATACGCTGCGGCAGGCCACGGACCCGTTCTTCACCACCAAAGGGGTCGGCAAAGGCACCGGCCTCGGGCTCTCCATGGTACAGGGCATGGCCGAACAGGCGGGCGGCGCGTTCCGCCTTTCCAGTCAGCCGGGTAGCGGCACGACGGCGGAAGTCCTGCTTCCGGTCACGACCGGAGACGCCGCCGAGCAGAACGCGAAGCCCGAAGAAGCGGCCCTCGCCTCGCGGCCGCTCGTCATCATCGCCGTCGACGACGACAGTCTCGTCCTCATGAACACGGCAGCGATGCTCGAGGACCTCGGCCACACCGTGCTGGAAGCCAGTTCGGCACACGAGGCACTGGAACTCCTGCGCGATACCAAAGCCGATCTCGTCATCACCGATCATGCGATGCCCGGCACGACGGGATTGCAACTCGCCAAGTCCATTCGCGCGGAAATGCCGGAGATGCCGATCCTGCTCGCGACCGGCTATGCGGAGCTCGATCCCGACGCGGGTATTCAGCTTCCGCGGCTCGGCAAACCGTTCCTGCAGAACGACCTGAAAGCCGCGATCGACAAGGCGTTGAAACGATAGCCTATTGATGTCCGGGGCAGCGCTGGGCGCGCAGCGCTTCCTGCGCGGCGGCCCGGCGATAGGCGCTCGCGGACAAATCGTTCGCCATCTGCGTGAACTCGGCGCAGCGCGCTTCCGCGGAACGAGCCAGCGGCGGGTTCTCCGCCGCGGTTTGCGCGCATGCGCCAGCCGTCAGTGCAAGTGCCGCCGCTATCCATTTCATGGATGATGATTCCCGCCCCGAATTTCAGGTGCTTCTATCCGCTGCTCCCGGCGCGCGTCGCCGCGACACGGCGTCCGTCCGAGGCCTCGCGGCTGACCGCGGAGTTTGCTACCTTGCGCGCCCGATCGCCCGCCACCGTTGGAAAAGAAACGCCATGAGAATACTTCTCGCTACCGCCGGAATTCTGGCCGCGTGTGCCTTCGCCTCGCCCATCATGGCTTTTGGTGCCGTGGCCGTTGCCGAACCGGCCGACGTCGCGAACGACGGCTATTCCAGCGGGATTTCCTACAACTTCAAAAGCGCGAACGAGGCGGAAGAACGGGCGCTCCGGGAGTGCCTGGAGACGACGGCTGCATCGCCCGCAACCAAAAAGCTCTGCAAGGTCATTCGCTCTTTCGAGAACCAATGTGTGGCGGTCGCGCTCGACCCGCAGTCCGGCACGCCCGGCGCCGGCTGGGCGCTTGGCGACACCCTTGAACTGGCCCGGCGCAACGCCATCCAGCGCTGCGAGGATACCGCCGGAAACGATCGCCGTGGCGAATGCCGCGTTACCGCCGAGGGATGCGACGGCCGCGCCAAATAGTGGCCGCGTCTGTCCGGCCCCACACTCGTCCGCACCCGGAACATTCGGTCGCGCTCCGCGTTAGATGCCTCAAAACGGGCATCTACTTCGGGGCTTCACCATGCGCGACGTCGTATCGCTCTACCCACGCTTTATCGTGTTCAGCGCCATCATGGCGGCGTTTCTGATTGCGGTCGCCCTCATACCGGCATCGGTCGGCGCCAACGCCACCGCGATCTCAAATCCGGTGCAGACCTCGGCTACCGAAACCAGCGAACGGATGGATGCTGGCGACTGCCGCATCGACCAACATGCTTACGCCCCCACATGCAGCATGCGGGGGCGTACGGTTCGGGTGATCAACTTCTGACGAAGATCAGATTCCGGACAGGTGCTTCTCGGGATCGACCGGGTTTGAGCCCTTGCGGATTTCAAAGTGCAACTGCGGGGACGTCACGCCGCCGGTCTGACCGGCTTTGGCGATCACTTCGCCGCGCTTCACCTTCTGATCCTTTTTCACATTGATGGCGCCGAGGTGAGCATAGGCCGTCACCCAGTTGTCGGCGTGGCGGATCAGCACGAGATTGCCGAAGCCCTTCAGCTCGTTGCCTGCATAGGCGACCACGCCGTCTTCGGACGCCATGATCGCGGTGCCTTCGGGCACCGAGACATTGATGCCGTCGTTCTGCTGACCATTCGGTTTGCGGCCGTAGGCTGAAAGAATGCGTCCGCGAACGGGCCAATGGAACGAAGGTCCGGCGTTCGGCGCACGCGGCGAAGCATCGTTGACGGCCGGCGCCACATTCGGGCGAACGACGCCTACGCTTTCCGGTGCGGGTACGTTCGCGTTCTGCACGGCCTGCTGGGCCGGCATCTGCGGCACGGTCTGCACCGCGCGTTGCGGGGCCTGCTGGACTTGCGGTTGCTGGACGTGAGGCTGCTGCACGGGCGGGGTCGCCGCGACCGGCGTGGTACCCGGAATGCGAACCTGCTGACCGATCCGCAACTGCGTGGAGAGCGTAAGGTTGTTCGCGCGGGCGATCGCCTGCGGGCTAACCTTATAGCGGCGCGACAACGAGTAGATCGTGTCGCCGGACGCTGCGGTGTGAAGATTTCCAGGGCCGGCAGCCGGAGCAACCGGCGTCGCGGGCGCATAAGCGGTGCGGCTTGCCGGAATGATCAGTCGCTGACCGGGACGGATCGCATTTGCGTTCTGCAGATTGTTCGCGCGCAGGATGACGTCAACCGGGACGCCATGCTTGCGCGACAACGCGTAAACCGTCTCGCCGCGCTGCACGACGACCGTGCGGCCGTTCGCGGGGGCGAAGTTGTTCGTGTTGAAAGCTGCCGTGTTGCGCGGTGCATTCGGCTGATTGACCTGTGCACGAGGCGGCGGTGCCGCGGGCACGGTGGCCGGGCGATAGGTCGCGACCGGCGGCTGCTGCGGGCTATGCAGCGGCTGGGTTTCAACCTGCGCACGGGGCGGAAGCTGATGTCCCGGGATCTGCGCCTGATTGTTCGGCGCCTGCTGCGGGATCGACGCTGTCGTATCCTGCCGGTTTTGAAACGGATTGGAGTCGAACCGCGTCACGTCGGTGCTGCAAGCTGCAGCAAAGGCGCCAATGGCGGCGACGGTGGCACAACGGGCGAGCAACGCTCCCCGGTAGCGCATTGATCTGGTACGCATCACAACT
>JAEZFA010000017.1 GCA_023417665.1 Pseudomonadota bacterium
GTGGTCGGCGGCGGCAACACGGCCGTGGAAGAAGCGCTGTTTCTCACGAACTTCGCCTCCAAGGTGACGCTCGTCCATCGCCGCGACTCGCTCCGCGCCGAGCGCATCCTGCAGGATCGCCTGTTCAAGAACCCCAAGGTCGAACTGGTCTGGGACTCCGCCATCGAGGAAATCGTCGGCGGCGGCAATCCTGCGAAAGTCACCGGCGTGAAGCTGAAGAACGTGCGCTCGGGCGCGAGCGTCGAGCGCGCGACCGATGGCGTGTTCATCGCGATCGGTCACAAGCCTTCGACCGAACTCGTCGAAGGGAAAATCAAGATGAAGCCGAACGGTTACGTCTGGACCGCGCCGGATTCCACCGCGACTTCCGTTCCCGGCCTCTTTGCTGCGGGCGATGTCACCGACGACATCTTCCGCCAGGCCGTAACCGCAGCCGGCATGGGCTGCATGGCGGCACTCGAAGCCGAACGTTTCCTCGCAGCGGAAGGCGCCGATCGCGCGGCCGCGGAATGAGCAGCAACGGAATGGACTGGGACAAGCTGAAGGTTTTCCACGTCGCCGCGGAAGCGGGATCGTTCACGCATGCCGGCGAGGCGCTCGGCCTCTCGCAATCGGCGGTCAGCCGTCAGGTCTCCGCGCTCGAGCAGGAGCTGAAGGCCCCCCTTTTCCATCGCCATGCCCGCGGTCTGATCCTGACCGAGCAGGGCGAGATGCTGTTTCGCACCGCGCATGACGTGTTCATGAAACTCGAGGCGGTGCGTACCAAGCTCACCGACAACCGCGAGAAGCCGAACGGCGAGATGCGCGTGACCACCACGGTCGGCCTCGGCTCCTTCTGGCTCACCGCCCGCATCGACGAGTTTCTCGATCTGTATCCGGACATCCGCATCCATTTGCAGTTGACCGACGAGGAGCTCGATCTCGGCATGCGCGAAGCGGATGTCGCGATCCGGCTCCGCCAGCCGGTGCAGCCGGACCTGATCCAGCGCAAACTCTTCACCGTGCATTTCCACGCCTATGCTTCTACGGACTATCTCGCGAAGAAGGGGCATCCGCACTCTCCGGAACAACTGGACGGCCACCGGCTGCTGATGCTCGGCGGCAACGTGCCCGGCTATTTCTCGAATCTGAACTGGCTGGCCGAAATCGGCCGGGCGAACGGCGGTCCGCGCGCGCCTGCCATGACGGTGAACAACGTCGTCGGATTGAAAGTCGCTGTGGAAAACGGCGTCGGTATCGCGACGCTTCCCGACTACCTAGTCGAAGGCAATGAGAATTTGGTGCGTCTTTTCAGCGAAAGCGACGCACCGGCGCTGGACGCATATTTCGTTTATCCGGAAGAACTTCGCTCGGTCGCACGCATCCAGGTGTTCCGCGATTTCCTGCTTGCGAACGCGCAGCGCTGGAAATTCTAGGACAATCCGGAACCGCGCCTGCGGCCGATGCATGGGGGGTATGTAGCTACCCCGATTGCTGCAGGCGTCATCCGGGACAAATATGCATCCGTGTCCTGTAGCTGTTTGCGCGCTTCCTTCCCCCTTCCCTGCGCGCGCACCCGGCAACTTCTCCCTCTGGCAGGCGCCGCCGCGCAAGCGGCGTGACTAGCAAGCCGGGCTCCCACGAGCCCGGCTTTTATTTTGCATAAAATTATTCTTCACTGACTGCGGGCAACTTCCCAAGGGGGCGGGAAATGAGACTCGTACTGATCGCGATCGGCGTGATCGCGTTGCTGGCCGGCGGCGTATTGCTGCTGCTTTCACTGGTTGCGATGATGTCCGCAAGTCTGGTGCCGGATGCACTGGCTGCAAGCATTGCCGGCGGCATCGGCCTGTCGGTCGGTCTCTCAGCGATCCTGACCTCGGTATTCTTTTTCTCGTTCGCTTCCGTGCTCGGATTCCTGCAGCGGATCGCGCGGGCGAGCGAAACCGTCGAACGCATCACCAAGGCGGGAAGCCAGCACCCGAAGCGGCAGGCGGTTTATGACGGCGTTGCCTACTGGGTCTATGAGGACGACCGCGTGGTCGCCGAAATCGACGGCGGGCATGAACAGTTCGCCAGTGAACGCGAGTTGCTGGCGCAGTTGCGCAGCCGGCGTAACGAAGCGTCCCGCGCGGTCCGCCCGCGTGCGGATGAAACACGCGCGGCACGGCCGCGAGCGGAAGATCCGCGGGTGCCTAGGCCCAGAGCCGCTCGCCCTTGAGGTCCTTGTAGAGTCCGGCAACGTATTCGCCGTAGCCGTTGAACAGCACGGTGTTGCGCCGCTCGCCGGTGCCGATGTCGCGCTCGCTCGCCTGACTCCAGCGCGGGTGCGAGACTTCCGGATTCACGTTCGCCCAGAAACCGTATTCCTGCCGCTGCAGCTGCTCCCAGTATCCGACCGGGCGCTTGTCGGTGAAGCTCACGCGCACGATCGACTTGATCGCCTTGAAACCATACTTCCACGGCATCATCAGACGGATCGGCGCGCCGAACTGTTTGTAACCGGGCTTGCCGTAAGCGCCCGTCACCATGAAGGCGAGTTCGTTGTTCGCTTCCTCGATGGTGCAGCCCTCGACGAACGGCCAGTTGCCGTCGGAGAGAAAACCCGGCCGCTGCTCGGGCGCCATCTTCGGATCGTGGAAGGTTTCCATGCGGATGTATTTCGCGGCGGAAAGCGGCTTCGCGAACTTCACGAGCTCCGACATCTGGAAGCCGGTCCAGGGGATCACGGCCGACCATGCTTCCACGCAGCGCAGCCGATAGATGCGCTCTTGCAACGCCGGCGATACGGCCTTGATCAGCGTATCGATATCGACGGTCTGTTCTTTCTCGACCATGCCGTCGATCTTGATCTGCCAGGGACGGAGCTGAAGCTTCTGCGCGGACGCGGCGATGTATTTGCTCGTGCCGTATTCGTAGAAATTGTTGTAGTTCGAGGCGATCTTCTCTTCGGTCAGCCTGCCGTCGAACTTGTATTTGTCATTGCGCTTGGCGGGATAGAACGCCGCGCTCGGATCGGGCGCATCGGCCGCGCGCTGCGCGAGCGCGAGATCGGGAAAGAAGGAAGCGGCAGCAAGCGACGCGCCTGCGCCGAGCAGTTTGCGCCGGCTGAAATAGACGCTTTCGGGGGTTGCCTCGCGTTCCGGAATTTCCCAGCCGCGTTTGCGCTTGATGAACATGAACCGTCTCCTCGAATGGCTAACCCCACGCAAGCTAGAGCGTTGCCACGCAAAAAAGGCAATTCACGGTAGCGTGTGCAGATTCCCTGCACGCCGCAAGGCCGGGTTCTTCGGCTACTTTTCGTGCGAGGCGATGATCGCCTCGCCCATGCGCACGAAGCGGCAGCAGGGGCTGTCGGTGCCGATGCTCTGCGCGCAGACCCGCGCGCCTTCCAGCAGCAGAAACAGTTCATCCGCAAGCAGTTCCGGCTGGTCGAGGCTTGCGTCGGCGCAGAGCCGGGCAAGCCGGTCGCGGGACGCGCGTTTGTGTTCCTCGATCACGCGCCGGCCGGGATGATCCTTGTCGGCAAGCTCGACCGCCGCGTTTGCAAGCGCGCAACCGCGTCCTTGCGGATCGTTGGCGTCGCGCCCCGCGGCTTCCAGCCAGACCCCGAGTTGCCGGCGCGGATTGCCCGGATGCTCGCGCTCGATATGCGCCCAGAACTCATTCGATTTCCCGGCAAGCCGGCGCAGATACTCCGCCACCAGCGCGTCCTTGGACTCGAAATGCCGGTAGAGCGTCATTTTATTGGTGCCGGCCGCTTCCGCGATGGCATCGACGCCAACCGCGCGGATCCCCTGCCGGTAAAACAGATCGGAGGCGGCAGCGAGAATACGCTCGCGCGGAGGCACGGCCTGTACGGGGGCCGCGCTCGGTTCGGTCGGGACGGGTGCAAATCTTGGTGTCATGCCTCTTGACTCAGGTGTTACCGGTCAGTACCTATATGTTACTGACCGGTACCAAATCAAGCTCCTGCTGGTACCGGACCTCGAAGTGAAGGAGAGCCCGATGAGTCGATGCCTGGAAGCTTTTAACGCATTTAGCCTCGCTGGTCGCAATAGCGACCTCGGCATGGCTGAGGCGCTGAACGATCCCCTGATCCGGACCGTAATGGAAGCCGACGGGGTCGATCGCGACATACTCGAAGCCGAGTTCCTCCGGGTCGCCGAACGCCGGGCCGAAGCGATCGAGGCGTAATTCGAAACACCGCGGCCACTTCCTCCCCCACAAGCCGCGGCCAAAGCCGGACGACCGCAGACGTGCCCCCGCTCGGTCGTCCGGCACTTTTTCAAAGGACATGCCCCATGAACTTCCATGACACCAAAGCAAACACGCTTTTCTCGCCCTACGAGTTGCGCTCGCTCAATTTGAAGAACCGTTTCGTGATGGCGCCCATGACGCGTTCCCGCGCGCTCGAAGGCGGAGTTCCGAACCCGCTGGCCGCTGAATATTACGCGCAGCGCGCCGGCGCCGGCCTGATCGTCACCGAGGCGACGCAGGTCAGCCCGCAGGGCGTCGGCTATGTGCGCACGCCCGGCATCCATTCGAAGGAACAGGTCGAAGGCTGGAAGAAAATCACCGACGCCGTGCACAAGGCCGGCGGCAAGATCTTCCTGCAGCTCTGGCATGTCGGCCGCATTTCGCACGCCGACTTCCATGACGGCCAGCCGCCGGTCGCCCCTTCGGCAATCGCCGCCGAAGGCAAGACCTGGACGGCGGAAGGCCAGAAGGACTACTCGAAGCCGCGCGCCCTCGAAGCGTCCGAGCTTCCCGGTATCGTCGAGGATTTTCGCCGCGGCGCGCAGAACGCCAGGGACGCGGGTTTCGACGGCGTCGAGATTCACGGCGCGAACGGCTATCTGCTGGATAAGTTCACGCGCGACGGCACCAACAAGCGCACCGACAAGTATGGCGGCTCGCTGGAAAATCGCTTGCGCTTCCCGCTCGAAGTCGTGGATGCGGTCGTCAGCGTCTGGGGCGCGGATCGTGTCGGTTATCGGCTTTCGCCCTACTTCACCGGACACTCGATGTCGGATTCCGATCCGCTCGCGACCTTCTCGCAACTCGTCGATGAACTGAACAACCGCAAGCTCGGCTACATTCATGTCGTCGACTCGGCGAAAGCCTCGCAGCGCATGTCGCCGGCGCTGCGCGAACTCTTCGACGGCACCTACATCGTCGCAGAGGGGTTCGACCGTGACAGTGGCGCCGACGCACTCTCGCGCGGCGAAGCCGACCTGATCGCCTACGGCAAGCCGTTCATCTCCAACCCCGACTTGCCTGCTCGCTACAAGACCGGCAAGCCGCTCTCCGAATGGGACGCCGCTACCTTCTACGC
>JAEZFA010000036.1 GCA_023417665.1 Pseudomonadota bacterium
ATTTTACCGCGCGCTCGAAGGCCGGCATGAAATCCTCCGTTTTTTCGACCCGCTCGGCGTGACAGCCGAAGGACCGGGCAAAAGCGACAAAATCCGGGTTGACCAGTTCGGTCCCCGAGACGCGCTCGGGAAAGTCGCGCTCCTGATGCATGCGGATGGTGCCGTACATGCGGTTGTTGAACAGAAGGACGATCGGCCTGCCGCCATGCTGGACGGCGGTGCCGATCTCCTGCCCGCTCATGAGGAATCCGCCGTCGCCGACAAAGCTTACGACCGTCTTCTTCGGATCAACGATAGAGGCCGCGACCGCGGCCGGCACGCTGTAGCCCATGGCACCCGAGGTCGGCCCGAGCTGGCGGCAGGGCCGCGCATAGCGGATCACACGATGCGCCCAGCCGGAGAAGTTGCCGGCGTCGATCGTAACCACGAAATCTTCCGGCAGCGCTCCGGCAAGTTCGGCAATCGCCTTGCCCATGTCGAGCGGAAAGCCGACCGGCGGAATTCTGGTGTAAGCGAGATAATCCTTCCGCCCGGCCTCGCGCCAGGAATTCCATTTCGCGCCGTCGAGCGGTTTCAGCGCGCGGGCGGCTTTCGCGAAGGCGGAAGACGATGCAACCAGCGCAATGTCGGGGACATAGACACGGCCGATCTCGTCCGGATCGGGATAGACGTGAATGAGTTTCGGCCGCGGCGTCGGCGACTGGATGACGCGATATGCCTGTGTTGTGATTTCACCGAGCCGCGCGCCGACCACGAGCAGCAAATCCGCTTCCTTGACGCGCTTGGTCAGCGACGGCGCGACCGAGGTCGAAAGGTCGCCGATATAGTTCTCCGAAGCGTTATCGAAGATGTCCTGACGGCGGAACGAACAGGCCGTGGGAATGCCGTTTGCTTCCGCGAAGGCGACAATGTCCTTCGCGCCCTGATCGGTGAAGCCGCCGCCGCCCACGATCATAAGCGGGCGCTCGGACACGGCGAGCAGCTCGCGCAGCTTTTCCATTTCAGCGGGATCGGCGGAAGCCTGTGCCGCGACATAAGGCTTCGCATCCGCAACATCGGAAATTTCCGCGAGCATGTCTTCCGGCAAGCCGAGCACGACCGGACCCGGGCGGCCCGAGGTCGCGACCTGAAAGGCGCGTGCCATGTATTCGGGAATGCGCGAGGTGGTTTCGATTTCCGCCGCCCACTTGGCGACCGGGCCGAACATCTGGCGGTAGTCGATCTCCTGGAAGGCTTCGCGATCGCGCGTGTCGCGCGCGATCTGACCGACCAGCATGATCATCGGCGTCGAATCCTGAAACGCGGTATGCACGCCCACTGCCGCGTGGCACGCACCCGGACCGCGCGTCACCATGCAGATGCCGGGCTTTCCGGTCAGCTTGCCATAGGCTTCCGCCATGTTGGCGGCACCCGCTTCATGGCGCGCATTCACGAGCTTGAAGCGCTCGCGCACGTCGAACAGCGCGTTCAGCACTTCGAGATAGCTTTCGCCCGGCACGCAGAAACCGATCTCGGCGCCGTGGAGCAAGAGCTGGTCCACGAGAATACGCCCGCCGGTGCGGGCGTTGGGCTGGGTCTGGGAATGGGTGAAAAGGGAGCCGGCGCGTTCTTGAACTGACATGCCGCTATTTTGGCATCGTGTTCCGGCGACCGCAACGCGGGCGGCTGCGCCCGCGCCTCAAAACCGCATGGCGAAACGCAGAGTGCTAGGTCGCCACGCCAACGGCGTTCAGCGCGGCCTTCAGATCATTCAGGTCATAAGGCTTGCCGAGCACCGCGACCTTTTCGGCTTCACGCAGCTCCCTGGGCAGCGAATCGCTGGAGTGACCGGTCGCGACGATGATCGGCAGATCGCCGCGCAGCTTGCGAAGCTCAGCCGCGAGCGCATCGCCCTTCTGGTCGGGCAGACCGATATCGACGATCGCCGCCTTCAGGGCCGCGGCATCTTTTGCCGCGTGATCGAGTGCGGCTTTCGCGCTCGTTGCTTCGACGACCTCGAAGCCAATGTCGCGCAGGTTCTCCGCGGCAATCGCGGCAACCAGCACTTCGTCCTCGACCAGCAAAATCACGTTCTTGTCTTTTCCGTCAAACACGGCACGCACCTTGGTTGAAAGTTCATCGAAGGAAAAAGGCTTGGTCACGACCTGCGCGTTGGCATCCAGCCGTCCCTGACGGAGAATGTCGGTCCGCGCGTAGCCGGTAGTATACAACACTCTTAAGTACGGTCGCCGACGCCGGGCTTCATCGGCCAACTCCTTGCCGTTGTATTCGCCGGGAAGCCCTACGTCGGTAAACATAAAGCGCACTTCCGGTCTTGTCTCCAGAATGCGCAGCGCCGCGGCGCCGTCGGCCGCCTCCAGCACGCCATAGCCCATTTCGCGAAACAGCCCGACCGAATAGAGCCGCACGTCATCGTCGTCCTCGACGATCAGTACGGTGTTGCGGTCGTCCACGTCCGCTCCGTTCTTGCGCGCACTCTTCAGGTCGGCGCCCGCGCCCAGAAAGCGCGGCAGGTAAATCGTGACCCGGGTGCCTTCGCCGGTAGCGCTTTCGATGGCGACGTGGCCGCCCGACTGCTTCACGAAACCGTAGATCTGGCTGAGGCCGAGGCCGGTGCCCTCGCCCGCCGGCTTGGTGGTGAAGAACGGTTCGAAGACGCGCGCGAGTGTTTCCGGCGCCATGCCGACGCCGGTATCGCTCACCATGATGGCAACGTAATCGCCCGGCGGCATGTCCTCGTGCGCGGCCACGAACGCCTCGTCGAGCGCAGCGTTGGACGTTTCAATCGTGAGCGAGCCGCCCTTTGGCATGGCGTCTCGCGCATTGACGACGAGATTGAGAAGCGAGGCCTCGAACTGGTTCGGATCCACTTCGACGGTCCAGAGATTCTCGACCACCGAAGTCTTGAGCGAAACTTTTTCACCAAGCGTGCGGGCGAACAACTCGGTCATGCTCGAGACCAGTTCGTTCGCATTCACGGGTTCGGGGTCGAGCGGCTGGCCGCGCGAGAAGGCGAGCAGCCGCTTGGTCAGCGCGGCCGCGCGGCGCGCGCCCTGCATCGCGAAGTCGGCATAGTTCTTCACCTTCTCGTCGCCGCCGTCCTTCATGCGGCGCTGCATGCTTTCGATGTTGCCCATGACGACGGTGAGAAGATTGTTGAAGTCGTGCGCGAGGCCGCCGGTCAGCCGGCCGACCGCTTCCATCTTCGAGGCCTGGCGCAACTGCTCCTCGGCGCGGTTGCGTTCGAGAATTTCGGAGCGAAGCCGTTCCTCGGCAATCGCGCGCTCAGTGATCTCTTCGCGGAGCTTTTCGTTTGCGACCGCCATTTCCGCAGTGCGCGCCGCCACGATTTCGCTGATGTCGGTCGCGGTCCCGAACCAGCGCTCGATCTTGCCATCGTTGTTGAAAACGGGAAGCGCGCGGGCAAGGAACCAGTGATAGACGCCGGCCTTGTCCCGGAAGCGATACTCCATCTGGTAGGGCTCGCCGGTCTTCAGCGCATGCGCCCACGCCTCCCGGGTCCGCTGGTAGTCTTCCGGATGCAGCAACTCGCTCCAGTCGGTTTCCTCGGGCGATCCGGCGAAATCCGCGCATTGCTGGTTGTAGAAATCGAAAGTGCCATCCGGCAGGTTCGACCAGACGAGCTGCGGCATGGCATTGGTGACGACACGGAATTTGCGCTCGCTTGCCGCGAGAGCGCGCTCGGCGCGCGCGTGTTCGGTCATGTTCAGCAGCGCCACGCCCACGACTTCGACCTCACCGCGTTCGTTGCGGACCGGAAAGAAGCCGGCGAGCCAGGCCTTCAGCTGATCGGGTTCGCCGGGCGTCTCGCGCACCAGATCGACGTTGGAAATCGACTCCCCGGTCTCGAACACCTTGCGCACCGTCTCGACAGCAAGCGGCGCATTCAGCGGCGGGAATTCCGTGATCGGGCGGCCCAGCACATATTCGCGGCGAACCCCGAAAATGCGCGCGAGTTCGCCGTTGATTTTGTCGTAGGTCAGTTCGCGGTCGATGAAGCCGTAGCCGATGGTGGCATGCGCCAGCACCGCATCGAGCGTGCGAAAGAACTCCTGGCGCTCTGCCGACACCAGATACTGCGCGTCTTCCGCGCGGCGGCGGCGGATCAGCGCGTTACGCAGTGCCGCGGCGGCGAGCGCCATCAACAGGCAGTTCGCGATGAACACGCCGATCGTGAAGAGGTAAGGCAGTTCGGTCGGGCCCGGCATGCCGCGCATGCCGAGAAACAGATAAGATGAAATGAAAATCGAAAAGATCGTCGCAAGAATGCCGAAAGCAAGTCCGCCGGTTGCGGCAGCAAACAGCACGGCCGGAAAATAGAAGCCGAACGGCACCAGCGTGGAGGTCGGCACTACGAAACCCAGTACCATGCGGATCGCGGTCGCGGCACCGAGCGCGGCGAACATCAGCAGGCCAGCGCTGAAGAACGAGCGCGGCTTTGCGATCCAGTGCAGAAACGCGGATCCCGTGTGCAACGATTCCCCCAAATTCGACGCCCGCGTCGCTTGCATCCGCGACGGTGGGCCTCAGGCACGCATGGCGAGAGCGCCGCAAATGCGGCGCCCTCGCTTTTTCGTCAGCCTAGCAGTCTCGTCAATCCAGGGAAGCGAAACTGTAGGAATTCTCGAGCCGCGTGATGCAGCGGCTCGGCACGCGCGCAAGCGCTTCGCCTGCCGTGTGCGCTGTTACCGTAGATTCACAACCGTCTTCCGGTGCGGTCGGGCTCAATACCGGACGCACGCCTTCGAGCGGCATCACCTGCACCGCGGAGTCCGCGATGTTGCGAATGGTGACTTCCGGAAGCACGACATCCTTCGTAACGACCGTCACGTTCGACACCGGGTCGGTCTTGAAAAGAATATTGCCATCGCGATCACGATAGACGATCGCCGCATCTTCCACGCCGACGACCTCGACGGTCGTAATCCGGCGCGGCGTATTGGTATGCGCGACCTTCGGCTTCGCGTCGGCTTTGTTGTCGCGATTGATCTGCATGCGTTGCGAAGGCGCGCTTGCGGCGGTCTCGTTCGCAACGGAGGTGAACCCTGCGCTGACCAGCGCAGTGGTGAGAAGGGCACCGGCGGCAATCGCGCCGGCAAGGCCGGTAGCTTTGCGCAGCATGGAACCTCTCCCGTATCCCGATCAAATCCTCGAAATTGCCCCATGATTGGGGCGTTTCTGACCTATAAAACCCCCATGTCGAGGGAAGGTTCCTAGGCCGGGGATTGGGCGGCGGCGGCCGTAAACAGATGCTGCTCGGGAATCGTGATCGTGCAGGAGACCCCGTCCTGCGCAAAATTCAGGTCCACGTCGGCCTCCAGCGAGCGCGAAAGATTGCGCTGGATCGCAAGCGTGCCGAAGCCGTGCTTTTTCGGATGCTCCACAACGGGACCGTCACGCTCCAGCCAGCGGATCACGATGCCGGCCCCCTCGCTTTCATGCCGGTCCCACAAAATCTCGACACGGCCCTTAGGCGTCGATAGCGCACCATATTTCGCGGCGTTCACCGCAAGCTCGTGCAAGGCGAGGCCGAGGCTTTGCGCTGCCTCCGGCTTCAGATGCACGTTCGGGCCTTCGACGCTGACCTGGGATTCGTCGCGGTCGATGTAATGGCCGAGCTGCGAGCGCACGAGATCGCGCAGCGAGGCGGAATGCCACTCCTCCTGCACGAGAAGGTCGTGCGAGCGCGACAGCGCCTGCAGCCGCGCGCTGAACTCGTCGAGAAAATTTTCGAGCGATCCGGCATGCCGCGAGGTCTGCCGCGCGAGTGCCTGGATAACCGCCAGAAAATTCTTCGAGCGATGCGTAAGCTCGCGCATCAGAAGGCGCAGATGCTCTTCGCCTGCCTTGCGCTCGGTAATGTCGACCGCAGCACAGGTCAGACCCACGACCTTGCCCTCTGCGTCGCGCAACGGCTCGATATGGAAGTCATACCAACGGGCCGCCGACAGCCCGCGCAACCGCAACTCGGCATCGACCGGCTCGCCCGTGGTCAGCGCCTTCTGCTTCAGGCTCACCACCGCCTCGCGATCGTCTTCAGGCACGACGGAATCGTCGGTCAAGCCCACGATCTGGTCGACCCGGCGCCCCAGGAAAGCATTGCTTATCGAGGTGTAGCGCAGCTCGCGATCCTGCGTGAATACCGTGACGTTGGAGCCGCGCAGCGCGATTTCGTAACGGTGGAGCGCATTGCGCAACTCTTCCGCAAGACGGCGCTGTTCGCCTTCGAGGGAGCGGATACGGGTGATGTCGGCGGCGGCACAACGCACGCCTGCGATCTCGCCGTCGAGATCGCGCGTCGCCTCCATATGCAGCGAAAACAGCACGCGCCCCTCGGGCATCTCGTACCAGGCTTCGATTTCCGCAGGCTCGCCGGTTTCCAGCACCTTGCGCTTGATCGCGGTAATGGCATCGCGCTCCGGCGGCATGAGAATATCGTCGTCGCTGCGGTCGAGCATCTGCGCGCCCGCCTCTTCGCCGCGCGGACCGTAGACGCCGATGTAGCGCAGGTCGCGATCCTGCGAAAACAAATAGACTTTCGCACCGCGCAGACAGGTATCGAGCCGGCTGGACACCTGCGCGAGTTCGCCGGTTTTTTCGACCAATGTGTTTTCGAGTTGCGCGCGCAGCTTCGCCGCATCGTCGGCGCGACGGCGCTCGGCATCGAGCTCCTTTTCGGCATGTCTTCGTGCGGCGATCAGACTTGACGCGGAGGGAACGTGGATCAGCCGCGCGAAGAGCACCCACAACACGATCAGCCAGAGCAGTCCCACGACCACGCTGGTCGCCGCCAGCGCGTCGGGCGTCGAAAACTGGAAGGTCCGGCCCATCGGCATGGAAAGCTGCCAGACCGCAAATACGAAAGAGAACAGGAATACGGTCGCCGCGAGAAAACGCGAAAGCAGCGGCAGGTCAGGCCTGCGCCACGCTGCCCACACCAGACCCGCCGGAATCAGGAAATATGTGAGCGCAACCGTCCACGCGGCAATTGCAAGCGCCGTATCGGAAGGCGTTTGCCTCCAGAATGCGACTTCCGGGGGGATCGCATCACCAAGCTGAGCGAGCCAGGCATTTACACTTTCCATTATAATATCTTTGTCCCTGCCCGCCCGGCGCTCGCGCGCAGATTGTGCCGATTTTCAAAATAACTATGCCAATGCCGGAATGTTTCAACCCGGATGGCGTCAAACCTGCGTGTAGCGCGCGAAAATATGGCTATGGAACCATGCGCGGCGTGCAGCGTTTTATTCCTGCGACCGGCCACCCCACCAGCCCTCCCCCGTAACATGGCCGGTTGTATCGGGC
>JAEZFA010000058.1 GCA_023417665.1 Pseudomonadota bacterium
GATTTTCATGATGTGCCAGAGGATCGGCATGCCGCCGATCTCGACCATCGGCTTCGGACGCGTTTGCGTCTCCTCGCCAAGCCGGGTGCCCAAGCCGCCGGCCAGAATAACCGCCTTCATGCCACTATCCGCTTCAAGGCAGACCAGCAGGCGCTTTCTCTTCGAAGGCGCCGCTTGCCGTCCGCCATGGCCATTTCACAAGTGAAATCAAGCCAATAACGGGAGCGGCCCGGTTAGGCAAGAAGCGTGAGGCCGGAAGCGGATGGGTGCCAATCCGTTCTTCCGGCGCCACTTTTCGGGAGACGCTGCGAGCGCCTTTCAGGAGGCCTTGGCGCGATTTTCCGCCAGCCGCCGGTCCACCAGCGCGACAATCTCGTCGACCAGGTCGCTTTGCAGCCCCACCTGCGCGCCCACGAGCTGCACGAGCTTGTCGGCACGCTCGATATTCGTCGCACCGTTCTGCAGGGCGCGCGCCGCAGAAGCCGGTCGCGACAATTCCATCGCCGCCGCCGCATATTTCTCGAACGGGACCAGCACCTTGGGATCGGCTCCGATTGCCGTGCAGACCTCGATCACGAAATTATAGATCGTGCGCGACTTCTCGATGTCGGTATGAACCGCTTCCTTTGCCGTACGCATGCCGTCCGGCGTGATGCAGCGATAGTTGCCGGCGAGCAGCATCGCCCACTTCGCCAGCGGAACGAAGATCGAATCGTGCACCCGCAGCTTCACTGGCAGTTCGATTTCCCCTTCCGGCGTCTTGAAGCGCGCGGCATCGACGTCGCGTTCCAGATCTCTCAGGATCTGCGTGTCCTGCTCTTCTTCAAATTTCGCGCATTTGAAGTTCGTCGGCAGCGTCACCAGAAGCTCGTTCGCCCCGCCATCCGGCGGCCGGATCGCCTGCGGATCGGGACTGTTGAGCGTGATCTTCTTCGGGTCGATGTCGTCCCAGACGCGCGGTTCGGTATAGGCCGGCTCCAGCGCGGCATGATCGATGCCCGGAATACGCCGCATGTAAGCCAGCGGCGGCATGTTCATGATCGACATGCAGGGCACGCGGGCCTTGCCGACCGCCGAAAGCAATGCACGAACTTCGGGCGAACGATATTGCGGCTCCTGCATGCAAAGCCCGACAAGATCATAGTCGGCAGGATTGACACCGACGGCAGGACCCGCGGTTACCTTCCCCGGAAGTTTCTTGGAATCAAGCAGTATCGGCTCCGCCCTTCCGCGAACCGGCAGGCGCACCTTGAAGCCCTCGGCATTGATCAGATCCGCCTCGGCAGGAAGACAGACGAGATGAATGGAGTGCCCGCCGAACAGCAGCTTCGAAGCAAGCAGTGAGCCGTAGGAAGCGCCGAGAAGCAGAATATTGTAAGCCATGTCGTAGTTACTCCTTGTCCATCCGGTAAATTGGATTCAATTTCATTTTCGATTCACGCCACGACCGGCGCTTCGCCACTGTGGATCATGTCGGCAACGCGCTTTCCGGTCGCCGCACCCATGGTCCAGCCCAGCGTGCCGTGGCCGGTGTTCAGCCACAGATTGCGAACCCGCGAGCGGCCGACATAAGGCAGGTTCGACGGCGTCGCCGGACGCAAGCCGGACCAGAACTTCGCGGCACCGAAATTTCCTGCGCTTGGAAAAAGCTTCCGCACGTTCTGAAGGATTGCCTCGCAGCGCGCGTGGTTCAGCTGCCGGCCGTAGCCCGAAAGCTCCGCCGTTCCCGCAATCCGCAAACGGTCGCCGAGGTTTGAATAGACCAGCTTGAACTGATCGTCGGTGAGACTGCGCGTCGGCGCCTTGTTGCTCCGCTCGATCGGGATCGTCACGGAATAGCCTTTCGCCGGATAGATATTCAGGCGAAGGCCGAGCGGCCGCACGAACTCCGCCGAATAGCTGCCGAGGCTGACGACGACATCTCTGGCCCGGATGGTGGCATAGCCTTGCGGGGTCATCACCTCGACCGCATCCACCACCGCCCCATTCGATCGCAACAGGGACACCGCTTCGGCGTTGTAAAGGAAATCCGCACCCATGGCCGCGCAGCGTGCTGCAAGACCCTGCGTGAATTTCAGCGCGTCGCCGCTCTCATCTTCTTCGGTAAATGTCGCGCCGACGATTTCACGGCGCGCGTCTTCAAACGCCGGCTCGAGTTCGACGACCCGGTCGGCATCCACCACGCGGCGATCGCAACCGTGCTTGCGCATCAACTCCGCAACGCGGGTTGCGGCCTCGAACTCTCGCTTGTCCCGATAAAAATGAATGATGCCTTCCGAACGTGAGTCGTATTGAATCTTCTCGCGTTCCCGTATTTCCCGGTAAAGCGCGCGGCTTTCCGTCGCGATCTTCACGATCTCCGTGGTGTGCCGGTCGGCCCGCCACGGCATGCAGTCGACCAGGAACTGGGCGATCCACAACCACTGGCGCACGTCGAACCGCGGCCGGAACAGCAACGGCGCTTCGCCGTCGAACAGCCATTTCAGAACCTTGAGCGGCGCCGATGGATTTGACCAAGGCTCGGCGTGGCTGACGGAAATTTGCCCGCCATTGGCAAAGCTCGTTTCGAGCCCCGCCGCCGCACGGCGGTCGATCACGCAGACCGACTTTCCGTTTCGAAGATTCCAGTATGCCGTGTTGATGCCTACGATACCCGCACCGATGACGATAACGTCGTAGGTCTTGTCCACTCGCTCCATGCCAATGCTCCAGAGACGCCGCTGCGCCTGCGCGCAACGGTGCCCCCTCTGTCATTGGCCTGAGAGTTTCACCGGGAGGTCTTCAGGACCTCGCGGCTTACACCGTCGGCGGGAGCAGGCGCTCCACTTTCCAGAGATTGTTCGGATGCGGTCCTTTTGCCTGAGAGTTTCCGGGGCGGTTGCTCCTTCGGCGCCGGCCTGACAGGCCGATCTCTCCCGCGATCTTTAAGAGACGTTGCTCTCCTTTTAGTCGGTTCCGCGCTCGCACCAGTCCGCCGCGAGCTTGCGATAGATTTCGACAGCTTCATCGATTCGCTCGACGACGCAATACTCATTCGTCTGGTGCGCCATTTCCTTCTCGCCGGGCCCCAGGATCACGAATGGCGGATTATCATAGGCGGGTCCGAGCACGGCTGCATCCGTAAAATAAGGTGCGGTTTCTTCGGCGGGCTTGCGGCCGGTGACCCTCTCGACAGTCGCAAACACCGATTGCAGCCAGGCTCCCGACGGATCGCTGAACACGCTCTGCAAATCGATACTGCGCTCGATTTCCGTTCCCGAATGCGCGCGGGCCACGACGGTGGAGCAGATATGGTCGTGGGACTGATCGGGAATGGTACGGATATCCAAACCCACTTCGGCCCGGTCGGGCACCGAATTCACGTTTGCCCCACCCCGCAGATAGCCGACATTCAGCGTCGGCTTACCCAGATGCGGGTGCGGCGGAATATTGAAGCCGAAATCGTCAAGCGCCCGAACGGTATGCGCGGCTTTTACCACTGCATTGTCGCCAAGCTCCGGCATCGACCCGTGGGCGGTCTTGCCGTGATGAACGAGCTTCAGCCACAGCGCACCGCGATGACCAATAAATGGGCGGTTGGAGGAAGGTTCACCGACGACCATGGCCCCGGCCTGCCCGAGCACGCCGGTCTTCGCCAGAAATGCAGCGCCCTCGCAGCCGGTTTCTTCCGCGGCGGTGAGCACGAGCTTCAATCCCCGACGCCGTGGCCGCCTTGCGACGTCGATGGCCGCAAGCACCATGGCGGCGATCCCGCTTTTCATGTCGCTGCTGCCGCGGCCGTAGAGTTTTCCTTCGCTGGTTTCCGCAGCGAAGGGATCATTCGTCCATGCGGCGGCACCCAGCGGAACGGTGTCGAGATGACCGGTGAAGCAGAGCGGCTTGTGGTTGCTGCTGCCGTCGAGATCGGCGATCACCGAATCCCGATGCGTGGCAAAGGAATGATAGGCGACGCGAAAGCCGGCCGCCTCCAGAATCCTGCCAACGGCCGCAGCGGCATCCGCTTCGTTCCCCGGAGGATTGATCGTATCGAAGCGAACCAGTTCCCGGGTGAGTTCGAATGCGGATGGCGCCATTCGTCACTCCACGAGCATCAGCGCGTCATCGGCATTCCAGCCGACGATCACGCCATCGCCGATATTCCAGCCTCGGCTCTGCACCACTTGCGCCTCGATCATCTTGCCGCCCGCAAGTTCGATGTGAATGCTCTCGTTCGCGCCTTTATAGACGACGTGACGAACCGTGCCCGGCAGCTTCGCCCCATCAGCACCGGAAGCGCCCGGCTTGGCAAGCACGATCTGTTCGGGCCGAACGAAGAAGTGCACATCCCGGCCGTGGGAGACGTCTCCACCGCTTGCGATCCGGACGTTCTCGCCGCCGGCCAGCACGCAGGTGAGCGCACCGCCCTCGGTTCCCTCGACTTTCGCGTCGAACACATTCGATTTTCCGATGAAGTCGGCGACGAAGCGGCTGCGCGGACGCGCATAGACTTCCGTCGGCGTGCCGACCTGACCGATATTTCCCTTGTTCATGACGACGACCTTGTCGGCAAGCGCCAGCGCTTCCTCCTGGTCGTGCGTCACGAACATCGTGGTAATCCCGACGCGCTGCTGCAACTGGCGCAATTCCACCTGCATTTCCTCGCGCAGCTTCTTGTCGAGCGCACTCAGCGGCTCGTCGAGCAAAAGCACTTTCGGATCGACCGCCAGCGCGCGCGCAATGGCGACGCGCTGCTTCTGCCCGCCGGAAAGCTGGCTGGGATAGCGGCCGCGCAATGCCTGCAATTGCAGGAGATCGAGAAGGCGCACGACCTTCTCTTCAATCTCGGCCCGCGCCATCCCGCGCAACCGCAGCCCGAACGCGATGTTTTCCTCGACGCTCCGGTGCGGAAACAGCGCATAGTCCTGAAACACGATGCCGATATTGCGCTTGTGCGGCGGGATCGCGTCATAGGCCTTGCCGTCGATCTCGACACTGCCGCGATACTCGGTGAATCCGGCAACCACGCGCAGAAGCGTGGTCTTGCCGCAGCCGCTGGGGCCCAGCACGGCCATGAACTTTCCGCTCTCCATCGTCAGCGACACGGAGTTCAGGATCTGCTGATCGCCATAGCTGACGCTTACATCACGGATATTGACGACGGCCATCAGAACCTTCCGGAAAACATGTGCTGCGCGATGAAGCGATTGAACACGATCACGAACAGCACCACGGGTAGCAGAATGAGCGAAGACAACGCCGCTGCGGTGGGATCATTCTCGGTCTGGACGTAGTTATAGAGTTCGACCGGCAGCGTGGTCCGGTCCCAGACCAGAAACTGCGAAGCGGTGAAGTTCTCGAACGAGGTCACGAAGGCAAAGATCGCCGCCGCGATCACGCCGGGACTGACGAGCGGCAGCGTCACGGAAATGAACGCGCGCGCGGGCGTTGCGCCCAGCGACTGCGCCGCCTCCTCCAGCGAGCGGGAGGACGTCGCAAGCGCGGAAACCACCGCCCGCGCCGTGAATGGCAGCGTGATCACGCAATGCAGCAGCGAGAGCGAAATCAGGGATGTCACGATTCCGAGGCCGCTAAGGGTAACGAGAAACGCCATGCCGACCACCACCTGCGGCACGATCAGCGGCGAAAGGATCAACGTAAGAATGAGATCCTTGCCCCGGAACTCGAACCGCGTGAGCGCAACGCCGGCAAGCAGCCCGACCGTGGTGCTGACGATCGTCGAACCGACCGCAAGGATCAGCGTCAGTTGCAGCGCCGACACGAAGCCGCTGCGGTTGGCGAGGTTGTAGTACCAGCGCAGCGAAATGCCCTGCGGCGGAAATACCTGCTCGACACCGGGATTGAGCGACACGCCGACCAGAACGACGAGCGGGATCGCGAGCAATACCAGCAGCACGTAGCCGGCGATTTTCACTCCAAGATGTCTGCGGCGCCACATGATCAGCACTCAGGTCCGCGGCGTCGCCAGGCGGAAGAATTTCTGCAGCAGATAGATGGTCGCCCCGGAAATCAGGAGCGTCACCATCGCCGCAGCAGCCGCGAAAGGATGATCGAACGACTGCATCGCCTTCGCGTAAATAAGGTTCGCGATCATATCGACATAGCCGCCGCCGAGCACGCCCGGCACGATGTAGGAGGTCAGCTCGAACAGATAGACGACGACCACGCCGGCTGCGATGCCCGGCATGGTCAAGGGCACGATCACCGACCAGAAAATCCGCGTGTTGCTGGCGCCGAGCGAGGCGGCGGCCATCTCAACATTCGGGGGGATCGACTGCAGGCTGGCAAGGATCGGAAACACCATGAACGGCAGCGAGACGAGCACCATGCCGATGGCAACGCCCGCTTCCGTGAAGAGAAGCGAAAGCGGCTCGTCGATGACGCCCGCGCCGATCAGCGAGCGGTTCAGAATTCCCATCTTCCCGATCACCAGCATCACGGCATAAGTGCGGATCACATAGGCGGTAAAGAACTGAATGATCAGCAGCGTGCCGACGATGACGCGCGTGCGGTGACCGGACCGGTGAATGAAATAGGCGATCGTATAGCCGAGCACCGCCGTGATGGCCGTGCAGTAGGCCGCGATCCACAGCGACCGGGCGAGATAACCGAGATAAAATGTGGAGCCGAAGAACTGCACGTAATTGTCGAACGTGAACCCGTCGCCGATCTGCGCCGGCCCGAGATTCGGCGCGACGCTGATACGCGCCATGATCGACATCGTGAAGAAGAAGAAGCCGATCACGACGGCGGCAGGCAGCAGGAAGAGCAGCGGCCATCCAAGCCGCTGCCCCATCCCTGCCCGGCGTGCGCCCAAGGGCGGCGCACGCTCCGTGTTTGCAGCAACCGTCAACGACGGACCTGCACTTCGCGCATCCAGCGCTCTTCCCACTTGGAGTACTGCGCGTTCACCGCACTCCAGTCCATCTTGTAGACATCCGGCACCGGGATCGCCGGAATGACGGTCTTTAGCTTCTCCGGCACTTCAGCCTTGGCATTCGCCGGAATGGTGCCGGCGATCGAGGCCATGGTGGTCTGCGAGTCCGGACGCAGCATGAAGTCGACGAACTTCTTCGCGGCGGCAGTCTGGGCGGCACTGCGGCCCTTCACGATCGACACCGGGAAGTCGGCGAGGAAACGCGGCGCCGGCATCACGAAGACATATTTGGAATCCGGGCCGAGGTGACGATAGACGTTCGGCAGGATGCCCCATGCCGCGACGGCGATTTCACCGGTTTCCAGGAGCTTGATCGACTCCGGGTCCGACTTGTAGATCGCGTGGATATTGTCCTTCATCTGCGCGATCTTGGCGAAGCCGGGATCGATGTTCTTTTCGTTGCCCTTGTTCAGAAGCGCGGCAAGAACGAGGAAGTTGCCGCGGTCCAGCGCAAAAGAAACACCGACTTTCCCTTTCAGACGCGGATCCCAAAGATCTTCCCAGGACTTGATCGGGAACGGGACGAGGTCCTTGCGGTAAAAGATTCCGCGCGGCGAAAGCCAGATTGCCGAACTGGTTGCCGTCTTCAGCGAGTCCGGCACGTCTTTCATGTTCGGAAATTCGGATTGATCGAGATTCTCGAGCAGCCCCGCATTGGTCGCGGCCTGCACGGTGCTTGCGATCGAGGTCCAGACGTCGACCTGCGGGTTCGCCTTTTGCGCGGTGATCTTGTTCAGACCATCGCCGGCGCCCGACTGCACGACGAATTCGACCTTGATGCCGGTTTCCTTCTCGAACTTCGCCGCCACCGGGCGGAAAATATCGAGCCATAGCCCGCCCCAGGTCATTACCTTGATTTCCTTGGCGACTTCCTGAGCCGACACCGCGCCGAGCGATGCCAGCAACGCGACTGTTGCCGCGACAAGTATTCTCTTCATGACCGACTTCCCTTTCTCCTACGACATGACTCAAACTTGCCGGCGCTTATTGCCGATTCTTCACTCCGCACCTTCTTTCGAGACTTCGTGCGACATGATGAATTCGCCCGCACCTTCGATGTGCGCAGCAACCGCTCGCGCCACCTTCTCGGCGTCGCCTTCCTGAAGCGCCGTGACGATTTCCCGATGCTCGCGTTCCGTGCGTTCGATGAATTCCGGGTCGAACAGCTTCTGCGCGACGGAAAAGTATTCCTGATAGTCGTTGACGATGCGCACGAGGCGGGGATTCTCCGCCGCTCCGATCAGCAGTTCGTGAAACTTCCGGTTCAGCTGCGCGCGCTCGTCGACCGCCTGCGTCGGCAGCGCCTCCATCGCCGTGCACATGGAGGTCAGTTCCCTGACCAATCCGGCGTTGTTGCGCGCGGCGACTTTGCGCACGGCATGGGTTTCAAGCGCGATGCGCACGTCCAGCATGTCCAGAAGTTCGCGCCTGTAGTCACGGACCTCGAAACCGCCGCCCTTGACGGGACGAACCAGATCCTTGCCCTGCAGGAGAACGAGCGCTTCGCGCACCGGCGTCCGGCTCACCTTGAGCTCGGAAGCGATCTCTTCCTCGATCAGGCGCGAACCCGCGGGCAGAAACCCTTGCGCGATCTTGTTGCGAAGATGACGCTCCACCTGCATCGAAACACGCTCGCGAACGATGACGGTCATGTGCTGCTCCCAAGAATTTCGGTCACGACCCGCGCGTAGGTTTTTGCCGCGACAACCATTTCGTCGATCGCAACGCGCTCGTCGGGCATCGTGTTGAATTTGCCGCCGGGCCCGTAAAGCAGCCCGGTCATGCCCGCGGCCGCGAGATGGGCGGCATCGGAGCCGAAGAACTTTGACGGCGTATGCGCGCCGATCAGCGGCGCCTTGCCGGTGACGGCTTCATGGGCGCGGGCAAGCGCCTTCGCGGGCCGCGACGCCGGCTCCGACCAGAATGGCGGCATGAACACGCGATCCTTGGACACGAGCTTCACTTGGGCGCGGAACGCGGGATCGCGCGCCGACTGCTCTTGCAGAAAGCGTTCCAGGTCCTTCATCGCGGATTCGAGCGTCTGCCCTTTGCCGAATCTTCCGGCACCGCGGATCATGCAGGTATCGGCGAGTTGCTGCGGACGCCATTCGAGAAACTCCCGCGACATCCCCGCGCGAATGATGCCGACATGCACGCGGTTGAGTTCGCGCACCTCGTCCGATTCGGCGCCGGAAAATTTCAGTTCGCGCAAGGCCGGCAGGATCGCTTCCATTTTTGCGATCGCATCAATGCCCTCCTCGCGCTTCGAGAGGTGCCGCGTGCTGCCGTAAACCCAGATTTCGAAGACGAAGCTCGCGGCATGCCGCGTCAGAAGCGTAAGCTCGGTGGGCTCGCCGACGATGAAGTAATCCGTCCTGCATCCGCGCTCGATCAGCTTCAGCGTGCCGATGCCGCCCTGCAACTCGCCGATGACGAAGGCGACCACGAGATCGCCCTTCGGCCTGAAGCCGGTCTCGCGAAGCACTTCCACCGCATGCAGGAAGCTCGCATTGGCGGCCTTCATGTTGCAGATGCCGATGCCGTACACGAACTCGTCGTCGGCTTCGCCGCCGAGCGGATCCTTCGTCCAGCCCTCTCCGGCCGGATTGGTATCCATGTGGCCGTTATACATGAAGGACGGAGCGCTGCCCTCGCCGCGCCATCTGCCGATCACGTTGAAGCGGCCCGGCGCGACCTCCTGCTTTTCGACATCGAGCCCGGCTTCGGAAAGCCGCTGCGCCATCAGGTCGGAAATTTTGTCTTCGTTGCCGCCGTAACTTTTGACGCGGACGGCTTCGCTTGCGAGCGTTTTCAGCCGCTCGCGATTCACAGCCGCATCCGTCGAAGTGAGGGCTGCGTGCATCGCCTTACGCCGCGGTGCTGGCTGCCTGCTTCGGCGGCAACCGCCTGCCGTAGCGCTGTTTCGAGTGGAACTCGCCACCCGTCAGCGCCTGCGAAAGCATCTGCAACAGCCGGTCTTCGCGGAAGTGCAGCGTAAACGTCCGCATGTCGCGATAGAACATGCCGAGGCGCTGATCGTTGAAGGTCGAGCGCGCGCCGCAGAGATCGAAAGCCTTCGTGGCAATGCCGAGCCCCGCCTGCTTCGCAAGGTGCAGGGTGCGCATCGACATCAGTTCGGCCGCTTCGTAGTCGTTCGCTTCCCACAGGCTCGATGCGCGGTAGAGCAGCGCTTCCGCGGCCTGAATTTTCGCTTCGGCATCGCCAAGCTCGACCTGCGCGGTCGGCTGTGAACGCAGATCCTCGCGCTTCGAGAAATAATCGTTGATGAAGTCGTATACGCCCCAGGCCGAACCGATGTGGTTCGAGGCAAAACCGAGCGTGAAGGTGCGCGGATCGCGCTGCACCCAGTCGCCGGGACCGCCGGCCACTTCATCTTCCGCGACCGGCACATCCTGCAGATGGATATTCCAGCTAACCGTCGGCCGCATGCCGAACGTGTCCCAGTTGTTTTCGAGCCGTACGCCTTCGCGGCCCTTCGGCACGACGGCAAAGACCATGCCGTCTTCCATCTTCTGCGTGCCTTCCAGCAGCGCCCAGATGACGTAGAAGTCCGCATCCGACGCCAGCGAAGCGAAACCCTTGAAGCCGGAGAGCGAGTAATCCTTGCCGTTGCGCTTCAGCACGGCGTCGAAACCTTCCGCACCGCCCTTGCGGACCGACGCTTCGCTGCCGGCGGAAGCAAACAGCGCTCCATCTTCGGCGACCGCAGGCATGTAGCGCTTCAACTGCTGCTCGGTGCCCGCGCGCGCGACAATTCCGACGCCATGGCTGTGCACCTGCAGAAGCTGCGCGGTCGAACTGCATTGGCGCGCGATTTCCGCCAGCACCAGGTAGTACGCGAGATAGTTCTTGCCCTGCCAAAGCCCGTGACCGCCGTACTCCTTCGGCACGGTCATCTTCACCAAGCCCGCTTCCTTGAGCTCCTGAAAGTTCTTCTTCGGGAACGCTGCATCGTGATCGTAGCCGAGCGACCGGGCGGCGAACGGCTTGCTCACCTCGCGCGCGAGCGCGACCAGCTTCCGTTGTTCGTCGGACAGATTGAAATCCATTTTCCTACCTCGTGCGGCCCGCCATTGACCCGGCTTGGCCCTATTGATACTGTATACAGTATAC
>JAEZFA010000310.1 GCA_023417665.1 Pseudomonadota bacterium
GAAGTGTCGGCGCTGCTCGGCCGCATTCCCTCGGCGGTGGGTTATCAGCCGACGCTCGCCACCGACATGGGCGCGCTGCAGGAGCGCATCACCACCACGCAGAAGGGCTCGATCACTTCGGTGCAGGCGATTTACGTCCCGGCCGACGACCTGACCGACCCGGCGCCGGCGACCTCGTTCGCGCATCTCGACGCGACCACCGTGCTGTCGCGCTCGATCGCGGAAAAGGGCATTTATCCTGCGGTCGATCCGCTCGATTCAACCTCGCGCATGCTTTCGCCCATGATCGTGGGCGAGGAGCACTACGCGGTATCGCGTCAGGTCCAGCAGATTCTCCAGCGCTACAAGGCGCTGCAGGACATCATCGCCATTCTCGGCATGGACGAGCTTTCGGAAGAAGACAAACTCGCGGTCTCTCGTGCCCGCAAGATCGAGCGCTTCCTCTCCCAGCCGTTCCACGTCGCGGAAGTTTTCACCGGCTCCCCGGGCAAGTTCGTGGAACTTGCGGACACCATTAAGGGTTTCAAGGGACTGGTCGAAGGCAAATACGACCATCTTCCGGAGCCGGCCTTCTACATGGTCGGCACCATCGAAGAGGCGGTCGAGAAGGGCAAGAAGCTGGCTGCGGAGGCGGCCTGACTTCCAGAAAAGAGGGCATCCCGCGATGACGTTGAGCAAGTTGAAGGTTATCTGCTTACTCCTTGGCATCGTCGCGGGCGGCCTTATCGGCTTCATGACCAAACCCCCGACGGCGCAAGTGACGATCCCGGGCATCAACCTGGAGATCAAGACCGAAGCGCCGCAGGGCGAACTGACCAACCGGCAGTTCAACCATATCGCGCTCTGCGCTCTTGTCGGCGCAATCGTCGGTCTCGGTGTCGGATTCGTCGCCGACCGGCGCGCCTGAGGACAGATCATGGCTACCTTCAAGTTCGAACTGGTTTCGCCCGCTACGCTGCTCTTCTCCGGTGAAGTGGAAGAGGTGATCGTTCCGGGAGCCGAAGGCGAGTTCACGGTTCTTCCCGGCCATGCGCCGCTGGTTTCGACGCTCCGGCCCGGTTTCCTGCGCTTCAAGAACGGCGCGGACAACATGGCGGTTTTCGTGCGCAGCGGTTTTGCCGAGATCAACGAGACCGGCCTGATCGTGCTTGCCGAGGAAGCGACGCGGATCGAAGAGATCAATGCGGCGGAATTCGCGGCTTCGGTGTCGGCGTTCGAGGCGAAGATCGCCTCCGAACCGTCGGATCAGGTCCGCGACAAGATGACGGAAACGCTTTCGCAGCTCAAAGTCGTGCAGGCGCAGCTTGCCGGCGGCGCCTCGGCGGCGCACTGAGCACAGCTGCAAGCCGCTCGTTTCAGAAGCCGCGCAGGAAAGCGCGGCTTTTTCTTTAGCCGGGTGTGAAGTTGCGCGTCATATAGACCGCGGAGCCGTAGCTCGATGCCTGCGCTTCCATTTCTTTGCTCATGGGCGCGCGGCGGAAGCCGTAGCGAAACCACACTTCCTCGGAGCCATAGACCGCGGCGAGCGTGAACTGTTCGAGGCCGAGCCTGCGTCCGGCCCTGCTCAGCATCTCCAGAAGATTTTCGACGAGGCCGAGGCCGCGCGCACTCGGCAGCAGCGCAACATCGTGAATGAAAAGCACCGAAGCATCCGCGGGAAGCGCGCCGAAAAACTCATCGAGCGGCGGCATGGCGTTCATGCGCCAGGGATAGGCGATTGCATAGCCGCGCACATTGGCGCCGTCGCAGGCCACGAGGCAGGTCGAAGGCGAGAGTCGCAGTTTTTCCCGGAAGGTTTCCGGCCGCTCCGGCAAATCCGGATGGATGATCCGCGCGATGCGGTCGATCTCCGGCACATCGCTTTCCATCGCGGTACGCCATTGCGGCGCGTCGGATTGCGGCATGGCTAGGGAGCCGCAAATCCGTGAAAGTTCTTCACCACGTCGTCATAGACTCCGCGTTTGAACGGGATGATCAGCTCCGGGGTGCTTGCAAGCTTCTCCCAGCGCCATTCGACGAATTCGGGTTTGTGCGCGCCGCCACCCGGCGTTGCGATGTCGATCTCGGACTCATCGCCCGTAAAGCGCAGCGCGTACCACTTCTGCTTCTGGCCGCGATACTTGCCCTTCCAGGCCTGTCCGACGATGTCGCGGGGAATGTCATATTTCAGCCAGCCCTCGACCTCGCCGAGCTTGCGGATCGAGCGGATGCTGGTTTCCTCGTAAAGTTCGCGCAGCGCCGCCTCGTAGGGCTCCTCGTCGTCGTCGATGCCTCCCTGCGGCATCTGCCAGGAATGCGTGGCGTCGACGTGCTCCGGTCCGCCGGTGCGGCGGCCGACAAAGACAAGGCCCTGCGCGTTGAAGACGGCAAGGCCGACGCAGGGGCGATAGGGAAGTTCGTCGAAATCTTTCATCGCGGGATATTTTACAACGTACCGCGGCCGCCGTCAGCTTTGCTTCGCAAGGCGCTGGAAAGCGGTGCTGACAGGTACAAGCCGGATGCCGCGCGCCTCCAGCGTCTTCGCCCAGCGGGCAATACGGTCAATCGTGACCGGGAGTGCACTGGCGGTCGCGATGGCGACGCCGCGCTGGGACGCGATCGCTTCAAGCTTGACCAGTGCGGCATCAATATCGGCCCATTCGGTTCGCGCATCGATCACGAGATCGGCGCGCAGGAACGGGGATTTGGTCTTGTCGGCCGCGCGTTGCGCGGCGCTGCGCGGTGAACTGCCGTCGTCGATAAAAAGAAGCCCGCGTTTCCCGGTTTCGGCGAGGATGGCGGCAATCGCGTCCTCGTTCGCGGTGAAGCGCGCACCCATCAGATTCGTGACGCCGACATAGCCTTGCGTGCGGCTCAGGAAGAAATGCAGCCGGTCGATATTCTGATCCTTGTTCGCGTTCGCGGTCAGGGTCTGCGGTCCCGGATCGTTGTCGGGGTAGTCGAACGGCTCCATCGGGATCTGCAGCAGCACTTCGCGGCCGCTGCCGCGCGCCTTGGTGATCCATTGCGTGAGTTCGCTGCCGTAAGGGGCGAAGCCGAGCGTGATCGCCGGAGGCAACTTCGCGATGGCTTCCCCGGTATTCGCGGCGCTGACGCCGAGCCCGGTGATGACGATCGCGATCATCGAATCCGCGCCTGCGGCGACCGGGATCGGGCTTGCATAGACCTCAAGTGGGCGGCTGCCGTCGGCGCCGATCTTCGGAATAAGGCCGTGCTTCGTCGTTTCGATCAGCCGCTTGTCGGCTTGCGGAATCGCGCTGGTGATCTGGCTTTGCGGCGTGCGCGGCGCCGATTTCGCAGGCGGCGTGGCGGCCGGCGGCGCATCGGATTTGGAATCGTTGATGACGATTTCGCGCCGCGCGCCGGTGTTGCCGTCGATGATGGTAATCGTGCGCTGGTCGCCCTTCTGCTCGTCCTGGCGCGGCTGCGCGTCGGCGTTCTTCTTGGCGAGTGCCGGGATCGGATCGATCTTGACGATCTGCCGCGGCTCGCCGCCCAGCGGGTCGTCGCGCATGAAAACGAGGGCGACGACGCCTGCGAGCGCTGCCGCCATGGCGAGCGTTACGGCCGAGAGCAGGACCCTCGGCATGCGCGCGGATTTCTCCGGGCTTGCCTTCAAAGGTGTGTCGAGATCTTCCGCCACAGGCCATCTTCCTGAGAACGAATCAGGCCTGCACGCTATCACGCGAAACGTGCGCAACTGGTTAATGAGATATTACCAAAGCAAAAGCCCCGCCATTCGGCGGGGCTTTCGGTACTTCGTATCCAGTTTGCTTAGTTCGGGTTGGCCTTCGGATTGGGCGGGAAGGCCGCGTTCTTCTGAATACCGCGCAGGAGTTCGAGCGCCATAATCAGCTGCTTGTCGTTCTTCGGGTCCGGCGGGATATAGGCCGGGGAACCGGTCTGCTCGTCGCCGTCATTGGTCTTGAGGTGACCCTTGAGCGAGGCTTCGCCGCGCGGCTCGACCTTGCCCTTCAACTCTTCCGGAAGATCCTGCACGAGTTCGATGTCGGGCTGGATGCCCTTGGCCTGGATCGAGCGACCGGAAGGCGTGTAGTAGCGCGCGGTGGTCAGCTTCAATGCGCCGAAGTTTCCGATCGGCATGACGGTCTGCACCGAGCCCTTGCCGAAGGAACGCGATCCCAGGAGCGTTGCGCGCTTGTGATCCTGCAACGCGCCGGCCACGATTTCGGAAGCCGAAGCCGAACCGCCGTTGATCAGCACGATCAGCGGCTTGCCGTTGATCAGGTCGCCGGCCTTGGCGTTGTAGCGCTGGCTGCCTTCGGTACGACCGCGGGTCGAGACGATCTCGCCGCGCTCAAGGAAGGCGTCTGATACCGCGATCGCCTGATCGAGCAGGCCGCCGCCGTTGTTGCGCAGGTCGAGGATGTATCCCTTGAGCTTGTCGTTCGGGATCTTCTCCTAGATCTCCTTGATCGCTTCGACGAGCTACTGGATCGTGCGCTCACCCTGGAAGCTGACAAGACGGATATAGCCGACGTCGTCCTCAATCTTGTAGCGCGCATTGCGGATCGAGATGATCTCGCGGACGAGCTTGATCTCGACCGGCTTCTCCACGCCCTTGCGCTGGATGCGCAGCGTGATCGGGGTGTTGACCGGTCCGCGCATCTTTTCGACGGCCTGTTCGAGGGTCAGGCCCTTCACCGGCTCGCCGTCCAGATGGGTGATGAGGTCGTTCGGCTGCACGCCGCCGCGGGAAGCGGGGGTGTTGTCGATCGGAGACATGACCTTCACGAGCCCGTCTTCCATCGTGACCTCGATCCCGAGGCCGCCGAACTCGCCGCGGGTCTGGGTCTGCATGTCGCGGAAATTCTTGATGTCGAGGAACTGCGAATGCGGATCGAGCGAGGAGAGCATGCCGTTGATCGCCGCCTCGATGAGCTTCGAGTCTTCGACCTTCTCGACATATTGCGAGCGGACCTGCTCGAAGATGTCGCCGAACAGATTGAGCTGCCGGTAGGTGTCGGCCGAGGCCGCGCGCGCCTTCGAAAACACTTGCGGCTGCGCTGCAACTGCCGCGATCAGCGCACCGGTAATGGCGCCGATGAAGAAAAGCGAAATCTTCCGCATTATCCGCGAACCTTCTGCTTGTCGGTTGCCGGCCCGAAGAGGCCGGGTAGATCGAATCACCGCGCGTTCGATTGGTGTGCGAAGAGAGCCGATCGGGGGTTAAATCGTCCCGTTGCGCGAGACCGGAATTGCCGTCCTGTTAGCGCTGCGGCCTGTGTCATCCTCTCGAAAGGCCGTGCCAGTTCCGCAGCGAATTCTCCACCCCCGCCAGTCCCCCATGATACCTGCCGGTTCTGTTGCGTAGCAAGAGACAGCTCGGTTCCAACGCCGCGCCCACGGGGCGGGGCTCGTTCCAAACCCTGCTGAATTTCCGGCACTTTACAGGGGCATTCCGGCGCGGATGCGCCGGATCGGGCCGTTAAGCGTGATCGCGCAAAAGTGAGCCCGAAACACGGCAGCGCCCCGGGGCAGGGGCGGATTTTCGGCGTCTCAGCCGCCCCGGTGATAAGGGTGCCCGGAAAGGATCGTGGCCGCCCGGTAAAGCTGTTCGGCAAGCAGAATCCGGACGATCTGGTGCGGGAAGGTGGCGGCGCCGTAACCAATCGCGCGATCCGCCCGCTGGCGGAGGCTTTCGTCGAGCCCGTCGGCCCCGCCAATGGCAAAGGCGACGCAAGTCGCCCCATCGTCGCGAAAGCGCGCAAGCATTTTCGCGAAGTCCTCGCTGGAGACGGTCTTGCCGCGCTCGTCGAGTGCGAGCAGCTTCGTTTTCTCCGGGAGTGCCGCGAGGATCGCCCTGGCCTCGTCCGCCTTTCGCTTTGCTGCAGACTGTGCTGCGCTTTCTGCAATCTCGACGACATCGACGGGCGCGAGCGCCAAGGCCTTTCCGCTTGCGTTGGCGCGATCGAGATAGCGCGCGAGCAGTTCGCGCTCCGGCCCCGCCTTCAGGCGGCCGACCGCGGCGATCACGAGGCGCATCGAAAGCCCGTTATGCTTTCGCGGCGCTGCGCGGCTGCCACATTCTCTCGAGGCTGTAGAACTCGCGCACTTCGGGCCGGAACACATGCACGATGATGTCGCCGGCATCGATCGCGACCCAATCGGCGGCGGGCAGTCCGGTGAAGCGCGGCTTCTGGCCGGCTTTGGAAAGCGCCTCGATCAGATGCTCGGCGATCGACGCGACATGGCGGTTCGAGCGGCCGCTCGTGATCACCATGTGGTCGGCAATCGACGTGCGTCCGCGGACATCGATCGGCATCGTGTCTTCGGCCTTGTCGTCGTCAAGTTGTTTCAGGATGAGAGAAAGCAGGGCGGGCTCTTGCTTGCGCGCCACAACTTTGGGCTTCGCGGCTCGTTTTGCCGTTACGCTGCGTACCTTGGTTGCCAGGCTATCGATTCCTTCCATCAGGCCTCGGTTAGCGAATCGGTACTGGAAGAAAGCATACGCCTCCACCATTACCGTTCAATTACTAAACTTGTCGCTGTCCCTTCATGCGTAAACTGGTGGAGGAGAGCGGCGATTTCAAGCCGTGCAGATACACCCATGCGGGCGGCTGCATCGAAAGCAGCAAGGCCGCGTCGCTCTCGTCGATCCGGTAACGCGCAAGCGCATGCGCGGCCTTGGCGGAGAGCGGCGCATCCTCGTCGCCCGGCCGTTCGATCACCGCCATGGGCATGAGGCCCGCGATCTCCCGCCAGCGTTTCCAGCGATGGAACTGCGCAAGGTTGTCCGCGCCCATCAGCCAGACGAAGCGCACGCCGCGATGTTCCGCGAGCAGCCGCTGCAGCGTGTCGAAGGTGTAGCGTGTCCGGTAGGCGACTTCCGGCGCGCAGACGTCGATGTAAGGCGAGGCCGCGACGGTCCGCGCTTGCCCGATCCGCGCTTCCACCGCCGGCAGCCCGGCGTTCTCCTTGAGCGGGTTGCCGGGCGAAACCAGCCACCAGACACGATCGAGACCGAGCCGTTTCCAGGCGAGCAGACTGAGTGCGCGATGCGCGTCATGCGCGGGGTTGAAGCTGCCGCCGAGAAGCCCGATCCGCATGCCGGGCGATGCGTGGGGCGTTCGCTGCGTCAAGGCCGGGTCTGGCCCTTGCCGTGCACGCGATACTTGAACGAGGTGAGTTGCTCGACGCCGACCGGCCCGCGCGCATG
>JAEZFA010000230.1 GCA_023417665.1 Pseudomonadota bacterium
GTGAAGGCGAGCCCCTTTATCAAGGAATGCATCGTGATCGCGGATGCGCGGAAATACGTCTCCGCCCTGATCCAGATCGATTACGAGCTCACCGGCAAATGGGCGGAAGAAAAAGGCATCGCCTATACGAATTTCAGGAATCTCGTGGAGCATCCGCAGGTGCGCGAGTTGATCCAGCGGGAAATCGACACCGCCAATGCGCAACTCGCGCAAGTGTCGAACATCCGCAAATTCCATTTGCTTGCGAAAGAGCTCGATCACGACGACGACGAGGTGACGGCGACCATGAAAGTCCGCCGCTCCAACATCACCAGGAAATATGCGAGCGAGATCGAGGCGCTTTACGCCTAGGCGGACCTGTCCCTGTTTCGGGCAGGCAATTGTGCCGCATTCGCCAGGATTTCGAGTTTTCGCTTCAATTCCATTGTCTTGCGCGCCTTCGGAGCCGTTGACTCTTCCTTCATTTCTATAGAACATAACAAGAACAAAAGAAATGGGTTTGAGATGCCGAGGCTTTCGCTCGCAGCGCTGCGCGAGACCATTACCCGTATCGAGGCGGCCGGCATTTCGCTGCACGAGCAGGCGAAGCGGGTGGAACTCGGCCATGCCGATGCGGATACAGTGCTCGGCGGCGGCTTGCTTCCCGGGCGGCTGCACGAAATTTATGTGAGCGAACGCGACAGCGTTTCGGGCTCCGCTTTTGCGGCGATGCTGGCGCTGCGCGTGTCCCGCGCCGGCAGTTTTGTCTTGTGGGTGCGGCAGGATTTCACCGCGCAGCAATGCGGCCAGCTTTCCGCACAAGGGCTGTTCGATCTCGGGATCGACCCGGATCGGATGTTGCTCGTAAAAACGCGGAATGCGGCGGAGGCGCTGCGCGCGGCATCCGATGCGCTTCACTGCAAGGCGCTGGGCGCGATCGTGCTTGAGGTCTGGCGGCAGCCGAAATCGCTTGATCTCGTGGCGAGCCGCAAGCTCACGCTGCGCGCCGGGAAATCCGGCGTCACGATTTTTCTGATCCGCGTCGCGGCTGCCGAGGAGATGCCGAGCACCGCCGAGACGCGATGGTTCGTCCGCGTGCAGCGCACGCCGGATTTTGTCGAGGAGTGGGGAAATCCTCTGTTTGAAGTAACGCTCGCACGTAACCGGCACGGGCAGACCGGCGTGTGGGCGATGGAGTGGAATAGTGATGCCCGCGTATTCAGAGAAATCCCGCAGAATTCTCGCGCTCGAATTTCCTTCGCTGCCGCTGGACCGGATCCGGCGAAACCGGAAACGGCGCGGAGAAGTGCCGCCGGCTGAACTGCCGCTCGTTGTCGTCGCGAAGATCGACAACGCGCTGCAATTGACCGCAGTCGACGGGCGCGCCGCGCGTGACGGTCTTTCTCCCGGCCTGCCGCTTGCCGATGCACGCGCGCGGGTGCCGGCGCTCGATGTCGTGGAAGCGGACGAAGCAGCGGACCGCGCGCTGCTCGAAAAGATCGCCGACTGGTGCGACCGTTTCACGCCGCTGGTTGCGCTCAACCTGCCGCAGGGTCTTTGTCTCGACATTACCGGCTGCGCGCATCTGTTCGGCGGCGAGGTGGCGCTGCTGCAATCGCTCTGCGGCTTCTTGCGAAAGCAGGAGATCGGCGTGCATGCGGCCATTGCCGGGACCGCGATTGCCGCCCGCGCGCTGGCCCGCGGAGCCAATGGCGCAATCGTGCAGAATGGAAAGGAGGGCGAGGCCGTTGCGCCGCTTCCCGTCGCGACCCTCGATGTAGATGGCAAAATCGTTTACGCGCTGAAGCGCGCAGGCTTGCAAAAGATCGGGGAAGTTGCGGCCCGCTCGTCTTCCGAACTGACCGCGCGCTTCGGGGCATCCTTCACGTTTCTTTTGCAACAGGCACTGGGGAGGAGCGCGCAGCCACTCACGCCGCGCCGTCCGCTGCCCGATTATGTCGCCGAACGGCGTTTTGCCGAGCCGGTCGCGACTTCGGAAGTGATCCTGCGGACCATCGCTTCGCTCGCGTCCACGCTGGAAAATATGCTTGAGGATCGCGGGCAGGGCGCGCGGCGGCTCGAGGCTTCGTTCTTCCGCACCGATGGCGCGGTCCGCCATGTCGCGCTCGATGCCAGCCGGCCGTTGCGCGATGCGGCGCAGATCGTGGCCTATTATTCCGAGCGGCTCGACGTGCTCGCCGACCCTATCGATCCCGGCTTCGGCTTCGATCTGGTGCGGTTGTCTGCGCTTGCGACCGAGCCGCTTGCATACAAGGCGGCCGATCTTGAGGCATCGCAGGACGAAGCGGAAATCGCGGGTCTGATCGACCGGCTCTCCGCGCGGTTCGGGTCTGCGCGCGTCACGCGGTTCCTTTCGCTCGAAACGCATGTGCCCGAGCACGCGGCTGCCTTTTGTCCCGCGCAAAAGGGTATTGCGCCAGGCGCCTGGCCGCAGATGCGGCTGGAAGGCGAGGCGCCGCGCCGGCCGCTGCATATGCTTTCGCCGCCCGAGCGTATCGACAACACCATGGCGGATATTCCCGATGGCCCGCCTGCGCGGTTCATCTGGCGGCGTGCGGCTCACAGAATTGTTCGCGCCGAAGGGCCGGAGCGCATCGCCATGGAATGGTGGCGCGATGCGGATGCAAAGACGCGCGACTATTTCCAGCTCGAAGACGACGATGGCCGCCGCTTCTGGGTTTATCGCGACGGACTTTATGATCGCGAGGCGGAGAACCCGCGCTGGTTCATGCACGGCCTCTTTGCATGAACGGACACGTCGCCTATGCCGAAATCGGCGTCACCACAAATTTCTCGTTTTTGCGTGGCGCCTCGCATCCGCAGGAGTATGTCGCGCAGGCGGCAGATTACCGGCTGGAGGCCATCGGAATAGCCGACCACAATACGCTCGCCGGCGTTGTGCGCGGATTTTCCGAACTCGAAAACGAAAAGCTGCCCGGGCCGCTGCCGAAATATCTCGTGGGATCGCGCCTTTGTTTTGCGGACGATACTCCTGACATCCTCGCGTATCCGAAGGACCGCGAGGCTTATGGCAGGCTTTGCCGCCTGCTCACCAAGGGCAAGCGGGCCACGAGAGAGAGCGGCCAGTGTATTTTGACGCTCGACGATCTGTTCGAATTTCGTTTCGGCATGCAACTCGTGTTGATGCCTCCGCGAGCGTGGACTGAAAAAACGACCATTCTTCTGGATCGTATTCAGGCATCCAGTGCCGGAAATGTCTGGCTTGCGGCAAGCATGCCGCGGCAGGGCGACGATCGCCGCCGGCTGGAAAAACTGAAAATGCTTGCAGCGAAGTGTGGCGTTCCGCTGCTCGCGACCAATGACGTTTTGTATTATCATCCCGACCGCCGGCTTTTGCAGGATGTGCTCACCTGCATCCGGCAAAAAACCACAATCGAAAAGGCGGGCAGAATTCTGCAAGCCAATGCGGAACGGCATCTGAAGCCGGGCTTTGAGATGGCGCGGCTGTTTCGGGATGCGCCGGAAGCCGTGCATGAGACGCTCCGCTTCGCGAGCGGAATCGGCTTCTCGCTAAAAGAGCTGCGTTATCAGTATCCCGATGAGCCGGTGCCGCCGGGAAAAACCGCAAACGGTCATCTGTCCGATCTGGTCCGGGAAGGTGCGAGAAAATTCTATCCCGCAGGGGTTCCGGAGAAGGTCAGGAAAAATCTTGAGAATGAGCTTGCGCTCATCGCGGAACTGGAATGTCCGCATTATTTTCTTACGGTCCACGACATCGTCAGCTTTGCAAAATCCAGGGAGATTCTTTGTCAGGGCCGCGGTTCGGCTGCCAATTCCTCGGTCTGTTATGTGCTGGGAATAACGGCGGCCGATCCCGCCAAAACTGAACTCTTGTTTTCCCGCTTCCTGTCGCGCGAGCGGAAAGAGCCGCCCGATATCGACGTCGATTTCGAGCACGAGCGGCGCGAAGAGGTGATGCAGTATGTCTTCAACCGCTATGGACGCCATCGCGCAGGCATTACCGCGACGGTCATTCATTATCGTCCGCGCAGCGCGATCCGCGATGTCGGCAAGGCGCTCGGCCTGACCGAAGACGTCACTGCAGCGCTCGCTAATACGGTATGGGGAAGCTGGGGAAGTGGGATTCCGGAGCAGCAGGTCCGGCAGGCCGGGCTTGATCCCGAGAACAAAGCCATCCGTCTGGCCGTAGAACTTGCGACGACGTTGCTGGGCTTTCCCCGTCACCTTTCCCAGCATGTCGGCGGTTTCGTGCTTACGCAGGATCGGCTCGATGAAATGGTGCCGATCGGCAATGCCGCCATGGACGACCGGACTTTCATCGAATGGGACAAGGATGACATTGATCATCTGAAAATGATGAAAGTCGATGTGCTGGCGCTGGGGATGCTGACCTGCATTCGCAAAGCCTTCGACCTTCTCAAAGTTCATAAAGGCATGGATCTGAGCATTGAGCAGATTCAGCGGCACGACGATCCGCAGGTCTATGCCATGCTTTCGCGCGGTGAATCTCTTGGCGTGTTTCAGGTCGAGAGCCGCGCGCAGATGAACATGCTGCCGCGGCTGAAGCCGCAATGTTTCTACGATCTCGTGATCGAGGTCGCGATCGTGCGGCCGGGACCGATTCAGGGAAACATGGTTCATCCTTATCTCAAGCGCCGCAAGAA